>JAYVPA010000171.1:0-16022 GCA_043757615.1 Sphingobacteriales bacterium
TGTCTTTTTTGCCCGCCTTGGCAGTTTGGGTGTTCTCGAGGTACAGATACACGATTAAAAGCCCCTTTATCAAGACAATCTCAACACCATTGTTTATAGTTTTCGGTGCAGCAGCCGGAGCGTTTGTCTTGCAGTCTATGGCATCTTATGCAGAACGTTATGCCCTGGAAGAGCTGATGCGTACAGCTAAAGACACACAAAATTGGCTGGCATATGTTAGTAAGGAACAAAATGGTTCATTTTATACATTGGGGGATATTGAATATACAACTTTCGGCTTAGTAAAAATATTTCCAAAAGCAATCAATGTGTCATTATTCAGGCCATATATATGGGAAATAAAGAAACCAATTCTTATTGCTGCATCACTGGAAGCTATGGCCACTTTGTTTTTAACAATTGCATTATTATTCAGGTCTGGGTTTGTTCGTTTCACAAAATTAATTGCGGGCAATCCGGAAGTACAGTTTTGTCTCGTTTTTTCGATTATTTTTGCATTTGCCGTAGGTTTTACAAGCTTTAATTTTGGCGCTTTAGCAAGGTATAAAATTCCGTTCATGCCTTTTTACTTTATCGCTTTATTTATTTTATCTGATGCCCAGAAACAAGACAATACCATAGTTGTAAAAAAGTCGTAACAATTCAATATATTTGCAACTCATTTTTTTGAAAAAGAAGGATGAAAATACACAAGGTTTAGATTACTCAATTTTAAATAAATTATAATGAATATTGCCGTTGTTGGTACAGGATATGTTGGGTTGGTTTCCGGAACTTGTCTTTCAGAGACTGGTAATAATGTAATTTGTGTAGATATAGACGCAAATAAGGTAGCAAGATTACAAGCGGGTCAAATTCCTATTTATGAACCTGGCTTAGAGGTTCTTTTCCAGCGAAATATAAAAGAAGGCAGATTACACTTTACAACTAATCTTGAAGAAGCCATCAAAGATGTTTCTCTGATATTTTTAGCATTGCCAACACCGTCAGGTGAAGATGGGGCAGCAGATCTTAAATATGTACTCGGTGTTGCCGATCAGTTGGGTAAAATAATGAAGGATTACAAAGTAATTATCAATAAAAGCACAGTGCCTGTGGGAACAGCAGAAAGGACAAAAGCTGCTATTGCAAAAAATGCAACAGTAGAATTTGATGTTGTTTCTAATCCTGAATTTTTAAGAGAAGGCGTAGCAGTAGATGATTTTATGAAACCTGACAGAGTGGTTGTTGGAACTACATCAGATAGAGCACGTAAACTAATGGAAGAATTATATCGTCCTTTTGTGCGCCAGGGAAATCCGATTATATTTATGGATGAACGTAGTTCTGAAATGACAAAATATGCAGCAAATTCTTATTTAGCTGCGCGTATTTCTTTTATGAATGAGTTGGCAAATCTTTGTGAAAAAACAGGTGCTGATGTAGAAACAGTGCGCATGGGAATGGGGAGCGATGCAAGAATTGGTAAACGATTTTTGTTTCCGGGAATCGGATACGGCGGAAGTTGTTTCCCAAAAGATGTACAAGCATTGGCAAGAACTGCAGATGAAAACAATTATGATTTCAAGATTCTGAAAGCAGTTATGAAAGTGAATGAAATTCAAAAACATGTTTTGGTAGAAAAAATCACCAACCATTATGGTAATGATTTAAGCGGTAAGAAAATAGCACTCTGGGGCTTGGCATTTAAACCAAATACAGATGACATCCGCGAAGCACCGGCATTATATATTATCGAAGATTTGCTGAACGCAGGCGCTGAAATTGTAGCATATGATCCGGAAGGAATGCCAAATGTGCAGCAGTATTTTTCTTCTCTTTCTGAAAATAAAAAATCAAGATTGACCTTTGTAGATAATTATTACAAAGTCGTTGAAGGTGCTGATTTCTTAGCTATCCTGACAGAGTGGACAGAGTTCAGAACACCTGATTTTGCTAAGATTAAAGCCTCATTAAAAGAACCGATTATTTTCGACGGCAGAAATTTATATGATCTGGATGTGATGCAAAAAGAAGGATTTTATTACAATAGCATTGGAAGAAAAACAATCACCATTTAATTTTTAAGATGTCTGCAGATTCAACAAAAAAGAGAATATTAATTACAGGCGCAGCCGGTTTTTTAGGCTCCCATTTATGCGATAGATTTATAAAAGAAGGATATCATGTTATCGGTATGGATAACCTGATTACCGGAAATATTAAAAACATTGAACACCTTTTTCCGCTAAAAGAGTTTGAATATTATCATCACGATGTCAGTCGCTTTGTACACGTGCCGGGACAACTGGATTACATCCTGCATTTCGCATCGCCTGCCTCGCCCATAGATTATTTGAAAATGCCGATCCAGACCTTAAAAGTTGGTTCTTTAGGTACTCATAATTTATTAGGACTGGCAAAGGAAAAAAAGGCACGTATGCTTATAGCATCTACATCGGAAGTTTATGGCGACCCGACAGTGCATCCACAGCCTGAAGAATACTGGGGAAATGTGAATCCTGTAGGACCACGAGGCGTTTACGATGAAGCAAAACGTTTTCAGGAAGCCATCACAATGGCATACCATAATTTCCATGGGGTAGAAACAAGAATAATAAGAATCTTTAATACTTACGGACCAAGAATGCGGCTGGACGATGGCCGCGCATTGCCTGCATTTATGAGCCAGGCCTTGAATGGCGAAGATTTGACCATGTTCGGTGATGGTTCGCAAACACGTTCTTTCTGCTATGTTTCAGATTTGGTAGAAGGTATTTACAGGTTGTTGTTGAGTGATTATCATTTACCTGTAAACATTGGCAATCCGCAGGAAATTACATTGCTGCAATTTGCAGAAGAAATTCTGAAATTGATTGATACAAAATCAAAAATAATATACTTGCCATTGCCTAAAGATGATCCCAAACAACGCAAACCGGATATCACGAAAGCAAAGAATATTTTAGGCTGGGAACCAAAAGTGGAACGTGCAGAAGGTTTGAAAATCACTTTGGAGTATTTTAAAAAAGAGCTTGGAAAATAATATCACATCAAATGGATATCGAAGATTTTATTGCAAAATCAGGCAAAAGGGTTTATCATAAAATATTTTCAAATTTTAAAGACCCAAAAATAAGAGATTATTATTTTGACAAAAAAATATTGTCAGCTCAACAAGGCAATGAAAATATAGCACAATTATTAAAAAGCAAAGTGCCTTTTATGGTGGCCCGAATCGGTCAGGTAGAATTGGCAACTACGATTAATTATTTAGAAATAAATGAATTAAAAAGGTTAAATATATTCCCTCGTCTTGCTGCACAAATATATGGAAAAGACAAATTCTGGAATCCGGTAAATATTCGTGAGATTGAAATAAACGCCGGATTTTTCCCCGTTACAGATAATTTATTATCTCAATTTACAGAAACTTACATAGAGAGTATAAAATCTATAGATACATTAGCAGTATGGTATAGTTATGGTGAAGATTTGATATATAAAGAATATTGCCCCAATGCAACATTAATTCCATTGGTGTCTATCGAGCCTTATTATTATAAAGAACCCTGGAGTCAATTACTGGAGAATAAAAAAGTATTAGTTATTCACCCGTTTGAAAAAAGTATCCGGAATCAATATGAATTCCACCATCTTTTATTTGCTGACAAAAATATTTTACCATCTTTTGAATTAGAAACATTAAAAGCGGTACAGTCGCTTGCCAATAATGCTACAGAATTCAGCACTTGGTTTGAAGCGCTGGATTATATGAAATCAGAAATAAATAAAATAGATTTTGATATAGCTATTATCGGAGCCGGTGCTTATGGGTTGCCATTGGCAGCATATGTAAAAAAAATCGGGAAACAGGCAATACATATGGGCGGAGCTACCCAGATTTTATTTGGTATTAAGGGGACACGCTGGGATAAAAATGAAAATATTAATAAATTTTATAACGATCATTGGACTCGACCCTTATCTGAAGAGATACCTGAAAAATTCCAAAGAGTAGAAAAAGGTTGTTACTGGTAATTTATTTAAACCAGTCCGCATATTTTACATAATTAGTAGCAATGCGTTCATTCTGGTCTTTGAAAGTCGCTTCATCCAGTTGTTTTACTTTTCTCGCCGGAACCCCTGCATAAATACTACCGGCTTCTACACGCGTATTTTCTAAAACAACTGCACCCGCAGCAATAAGTGCATTTTTTTCTATGTAACAATTATCCATCACAATCGCGCCCATCCCAATCAGTACGTTGTCTTCCAGCGTACAGCCATGCACCAGTGCGTTATGCCCAATCGAAACATTATCGCCAATAACCACTTTTGTTTTTTCGAAAGTACAATGCAGCACGGCGCCATCCTGAATATTTACTTTATTGCCGATTCGTATAGAGTTTACATCACCGCGTACCACAGCATTAAACCAGACACTGCAATCATTACCCATTTCCACGTCGCCGATAATCGTAGCGTTAGGTGCTAAAAAACAATTTTCACCAATTTTCGGCGTTATTTCTCTGCAAGGTATTATGAATGCCATTTTCTTTATAAATTTATACTATGATACAATTTAAGATTCAAAATCTGAAGTTCAAAATAATACTGATATTGTTTGTTGCAATATTTTTAAATTCCTGTGCAGCAACTAAAGCTAAAAAATGTAATTGTCCTACTTTTGGAACCAACAAGAGACACTAGAAATTAATTTCTGCTGCCAAGGTATACACCTATAAGAATAATAAACAATCCGAAAAAATGAATTGGTAAGATGCTTTCCTTATCCAGTAATCCTATAACGATAGAAACCAGTGGAATAAGATATGTGGTCATTGTGGCAAATAATGCGGACGTTCTTTGTATCAGGATATTAAAAAATACTAAAGAATAACCTGTTCCTAAAATTCCAAGCAACAATAAATATTTCAGGCTGTTCCATGCAACAGCAGGTTCTTGTTGTATCAGATGAAATGCACCGGAATGATAAAGATAAAAAAGAGTAAAAGGGGCAATGACAGTATATTGCAATAAGGCAATTGTAATTGGATTTTCATCTTGAAATTTTGCTTTAAAAATATTGACGTTAATTCCATAACAAACGGTTGCCAGTAAAGGAAGTAATATAAAAATATTGATGGCTGAAATATTTTTTTGTTTTGATAAGACAATGATAATGGCACCTACAAAGCCAACAATGACACCAATAATTTTATTCTGAGTAAGCTTTATTCTGAAAAATATAGTACCGATTATTAATGCAAATAAAGGCGTTGTCGAATTCATGATGCCGGTTAAGCCACTGTCTATTTTTGTCTCAGCTTTGCAAAATAACATGGATGGAATTAAGGTGCCGAACACACCCAATAATGGTATAAATTTCCACTTTGATAATGGAATTCCTAATTTTTTATAATTAATAATGATAAGAGGCAATAACCCTAAAAACGCAATACTCATCCTGAATGCAGCTACTTGCATGGGCTGAAAAACCTCCAAACCCTTTTTTATAAAAAAGAAAGAAAACCCCCAGATAACAGATAAGCCTGTAAACATTATCCAGTCGCCGACCTGTATCTTTTTATGTTCCACCATTGCGCGCAAAGGTAATAATAAGTATGATAAGGCAAGATTATGGATTATAATTCTGGCAAGTATTTTGTATATTTAGGGAGATGAAAAAAGCAATTCTGATTCTTGTTACTTACTTCTTGTTACTTACTTTTTCCTTCGCCCAGGACGAAATAAAACTGGTAAAAATTGAAGACCTCAAACAGATGTATATCAAACCTAATGATACAACTTATATTATCAATTTTTTTGCAACATGGTGCGGTCCGTGTATGATGGAAATGCAGGTATTAAATAAGTTTTATGAAGAACATCATGATACAAAAACGCAGTTGATTTTTGTAAGTTTGGACAATACAGGCACACTGAAAAAATTACCCGTAAAAATGAAAAAATTAGGTGTGCTGGCACCGGTTTATTTATTGAATGAAAGCACGGACTTTTCATGGCTGACCTATATAGACCAACGTTGGCAGGGCAGTATTCCCGCTACAATGATTGTAAACAGTAAAAAAAATGTAAAAGCCTTTTTTGAAACACCCATGGAAAAAGGACAGCTGGAATTTTACCTCAAGAAATTGGGTTTGTAAATTTCTTATTACTTACTGCTTATCACTTCTTACTAAATTGTACCTTTGTATAATTCTATGTCTGTTTTTGAACGCGTTCTCGGCGGTAATATATTTTACGATTTCTGGAAACAAGTCCGGCAGTATATCTTTTCAGAAAGTCGTTTTATTCAGCTGATTACATTTCAGCCGATAGAGATTTATAAGGCAGAAACAGAGTTAGAAATTGACACGGCAAAAGTAAAATTGTTTATTAAAAGTAATGTTGAAAATCTGATGCAGCGCAGAATTGAGCGTACTATAAACCTGCTGACATTAAATCTTTCACCTCCTTCTAAAAAATCATCTGCATACGATTTTGATGTGATCATAAAAGCACAGATGCAGTATGTAGATGTATCTAAATTTTTTAATCATCACTTTGCAAATCAGACATATCCGATAGAAGAAAATAAGTATTATTTACACGTTGAAAAATTTCAGTTCAATAATCATGGAACAAAAGCTATAGTCCGTATGCCGTTTTCACTAGAATCTAAACGATGGTTTTTAAAAAGGAAAATGTATGGAATTGCTGTTTTTAAAGGTTCTATTAACTTTCATCAGCCGAAATATGTAATAAGAACACGCAACCTGAATTATGAACTGGAAACAGATAGTTTTATTCTAAAAATGATTGATAATCTTTATCACAATCAATTGATAGATTTTTTATCACAGTTTTTACATTATAATTTTAAAGAAGAATTGCATCAGGCAAAACTAGAAGCACAGGAAGAAATTAATTCGTTTCAAAGTCAGGCTAACTGGATAAATGGTAATATTGATGATTTGGATTTAGAACGGATTACTATAGAAAATGAGGGAATAGACGCAATATTTTTAGCTAAAGGAAAACTGCATTTAATTCGCTAAATTTGAAGTCTGAAAAGTGAAAAAGGATTATGTACGAACAAGCATTACACAAAACACCGGTAGAAAATAAAAAATTTCTTATAACAGGAGGTGCCGGATTTATCGGCTCCAATATCACTGAATATTTGCTGCAGCATGGAGCAAAAGTGCGTGTATTTGACAATCTGGCAACCGGAAATATTGACAATCTAAAAGAATTTCAGGCAAACCCGGATTTTGATTTTTTGCAGGGAGATCTGAGAATCGAAAAAGATTGTGCCAATGCCTGTAAAGACATAGATGCGGTTTGTCATCAGGCTGCAATCGGTTCCGTGCCGCGTTCTATCAAAGATCCTGTTACTACAAATGATGTAAACATAGGCGGATTTGTAAATATTCTGACAGCAGCCAAAGATGCAGGCATCAAACGTTTTGTCTACGCATCTTCCTCTTCTGTGTACGGAGATGAACCTAATTTGCCTAAAAAAGAAGAAAGAATCGGCAACCCTTTGTCACCATATGCGGTCACAAAATTTACCAATGAAGTATATGCAAATGTGTTCTCTCGTTGCTATAACCTGGAATTGATAGGCTTGCGTTATTTCAATGTGTTTGGCCCGAAGCAAGACCCATATGGCGAATATGCAGCAGTAATGCCTTTGTTTATCAAGGATTTATTGGAAAGTGAATCACCTTTTATAAATGGCGACGGAGAACAGACGCGTGATTTTACATTTGTACATAATGCTGTTCAGGCAAATATTTTAGGATTAACTACAGATAATTCAGCTGCATATAATCAGGCATACAATGTTGCATTTGGTGAACGATTTACTATTAACCAGATGTTTGACGCTATCGCAAATTATTTAGAAAAAGATATAAAAGCAACCCACCGTGATCCACGTGCTGGTGATATCCGTGACTCACTGGCAGATATTTCAAAAGCACATAATTCATTGGGTTACACACCACAATATTCCTTTGAACAAGGCTTGCCGTTGACCATAGAATATTTCAAAAAAGTATTCGGGAAATAGAATTGCCTTAAAAAATGTGAAATTCTACAATTTATTCATTAATAAAACCTTATAACAATACGTCATATGCTGATTTTAGCGTTAAAACTGTATCTTTGCTTCTCTTTTTAACACATACTCTTGAACAAGAGCCTAAAAATATTTTGTCTGTTGGCAACCATGCATTTTGGTAGTAAAATCGCATTCTCACAGGAGAATGAATTTGGCTTTTGGGCAGGGACAACAGTTTACTTAGGCGACTTAAATCCATCAGTTTCTTTTAAAGATGCTCGCTGGGCGACAGGAGCGTTTTACAGATACAACATTAACAACAGAATGGCGGTAAGAGTGGAAATGAATTATGGTTTTTTAGATGCTGCTGACAGCAGAATCAAAAGATATCCGTATCTGCAGCAACGCAATCTTAGTTTCAAATCTCAATTAGGTGAACTGGCGGCCACTTTCGAAATTAATTTCTTTAAATATTCTTTGATAAAAGCAAGAGATACAAAATCTTGGACGCCGTATGTCTTTATGGGTGCGAGTCTTTTTTATTATAATCCAGTTACTACACTGGACGGACATAAATACAAACTGGAATCAGTAGGAACGGAAGGACAAAAGACAGCTAACAAGCCAACCAAAAACAGAGGTTATGACCAATATGCTTTTTCAATTCCATATGGCGTTGGGGTGAAAGTGGCCTTGAATTATAATTGGGCAATAAATGTAGAAGCCAGCAGCAGAATCACATTCACAGATTATATTGATGATGTAAGCGGTAATTATGCAGAACCGGAAGATGTAAACTATTATGTAGACGGAACAAATGTGGGACCGCTTTTAGCAGACAGGTCAACGGCAAAAGTCGGAATTCCAGGGAAACAAAGAGGAACAAGTAAAGACAAAGACAGATTTATGTTTATTGGTGTTGGATTAACATATACCATCAACACTTTAAAATGTCCTAAAGTATTATAAGGAAATAGAGCTTATCGGAAAATTGAGTACAAACGATATTATATCATACAAAGAAAAAATCGACACTGCAAAGTTGCCGGAACACATTGCCATTATCATGGACGGAAATGGCCGTTGGGCAAAAGCACAAGGTAAGCACAGAATTTTCGGTCACAAGAATGGTGTAAAAGCAGTGCGCGAGGTAACAGAAGGCTGCGCAGAAATTGGTGTGAAGCATCTGACATTGTATGCCTTTTCTACAGAAAACTGGAATCGTCCAAAGATAGAAGTTTCAGCATTAATGGAATTATTATTTCTTACAATAGGAAGAGAAATTAAAACACTTCAGAAGAATAATATCCGACTGAACGTAATTGGCCATATACACAGTTTACCCGAATCAAATAGGGAAGCATTGACAGAAGTAATGGAAGCAACCAAAAAAAATACGCGCATGACATTGACATTGGCGTTGAGTTATGGTTCAAGAGAAGAGATAACCGAAGCTGCAAAGAAATTAGCGGTAGATTACAAAGAAGGAAAAATTACACTAGAAGAAATCAATCAGCAGACAATTGGTGAAAATTTATACACGAATAATATACCGGATCCTGAATTGATGATACGCACGAGCGGCGAACACAGAATCAGCAACTTCCTGCTTTGGCAGGCTGCTTATACTGAATTATATTTTACGGAAAAATTCTGGCCTGAGTTTTCAAAAAATGATTTGTATCACGCAATCTATGATTTTCAAAACCGGGAGAGAAGATTCGGAATGACAAGCGAACAAATAAACGAACAATTAACCACCACCAACTAAGAATGAAAATGACTTTTACTAAAAAAATAGCAATACTTCTGATATTTAGTTTTTGGTTTTTAATGAATCCGGCGAAGGCTCAGCGAATAGATACAACAATAGTTAATTATAAAGATCCTAAGAAATTCAGAATCGCCGCAATAGAAATTACCGGAACTAAATATCTCGATAAAAATATTATCCGTTCATTGACAGGTATTAAAATTGGTGACCTTATTGCAATTCCAGGTGATGACATTACTAAGTGCATTAAAAATTTATGGAAACAGGGTCTTTTCGGAAACGTAAGAGTTTATGCAGATAGATTCGATGGCGAGAATGTTTATTTATCAATTGATGTTTTGGAGAGACCAAGACTGAATGAGATTACAATAAAAGGTTTAAAGAAAAGTGAAGGAGATGATTTGAAGAAGAAACTGGATTTACTAAAAGGTAAACCATTAACAGATGCGTTGAAGCTGAATGTGAAAAATACTATCATTGATCAGTTTGAAGACAAATCTTATTTGCATCCTGTAATTGATATCGTTGAGAAAAAAGACGAAGGTCTGGTTAACAGCAGTTCACTAATAGTAAATGTAGATAAAGGAAATAAAGTAAAAATAAATCATCTTGAATTTATAGGAAGAGAGCAAGGCGAACTTGCTAAAATGAGAAAGACAATGAAAGATACGCGTGAGCGTTCCAGGGTTGAACTTCGTATTGATGATGGAAGAAGCAGAAAACAAAAAGCAAAGGATGCTTTATATACATTAGCAAATCTAAACTCTAATTCTGTTAAGGATTTCTTTATGGATCGTTTCAGGATTACGTTCAAGGGGTCTAAGTACAATGAAAGAAAATACGAAGACGACAAACAGAAATTAATTGATTATTACAATAACAATGGTTTCAGAGATGCAAGAATAACTTCAGATACAGTAATTGATGATCCGGATGGAAACGTAAGTATCAGAATGAATATTGATGAAGGTCACAGGTATTACTTCAGAAATATCCAGTTCAAAGGAAATTCAAAATTTCCTACAGAAACGCTGACGCGTGTATTGAACATCAAGAAAGGTGATGTATATAATGCGGAATTATTACAAAAACGGTTGACACAAGATCAGGATGGCGGTGATATCAGTTCCTTGTATTATGATGACGGTTATTTATTTTTCAGTATCAATCCTGTAGAAATTGCGGTAGAGAATGATTCTATTGACTTGGAAATCCGTATCAATGAAGGACCGCAGGCAACTATCAAAAATGTTATCATTGAAGGAAACGATAAAACAAATGACCATGTTATTCGCCGTGAGTTAAGAACTTTCCCGGGTGATAAATTCAGCCGTTCAGACTTAATACGCTCACAACGTGAAATTGCCAACTTAGGATTTTTTGATCCGCAGGAAACAAAAGTAGAACCCATTCCAAATCCTGTAGACGGAACGGTAGATATTAAATATACAGTGAAAGAAAAATCTGCTGACCAGGTAGAATTATCTGCAGGCTGGGGTGGAAAAGAAGGCGGATTAATCGGAACATTAGGATTAAAATTCAATAACTTCTCTTTACGTAATATTTTTAATAAAAAAGCATGGTCACCATTGCCCACAGGTGACGGACAGCAGTTAACGGTGCGTGTAGAGAGTAATGGTAAAAGATATCAGAATTACAATTTCTCATTTACGGAACCTTGGCTGGGCGGTAAAAAACCAAATGCATTTACGATTGCAGCATTCCGTTCACGAATCCAGGATGTAACATCAGGAACCGTATACGGAAAACAAATTACAAATGGTCTTTCTGTTTCTTTGGGAACACGACTGAAAAAACCGGATGACTTCTTTATTGTACAGGCTGCAGCCAACTATTATGGGTATAAATTAGATCATTTTTCAAACAGATACTATGTAAATAATCAACCTTTAGACAGTGGTAAATTCAATAACTTAAACTTTAAAATCACACTTTCAAGAAACTCGATTAATCAACCGGTATTTCCAACAAGCGGAGCAAAAGTGGAGGCATCTTTACAGTTTACACCACCGTATTCGTTATTCAGAAAAGACAATGATTTTGAAGGGAAGTCTATCGCTGAGAAATACAAATTAATTGAATACCATAAATGGAAAATAAATATTGAATGGTTTCAGTCGTTGGGAAAATCAAAATTAGTTTTACGAACTGTTGCGAAATTTGGTTTCTTAGGTACATTTAATAAAAAAGTAGGCATCACACCATTTGAAAGATTCCAGGTGGGTGGAAATGGAATTCCATCTAACGTAACTTTATTTGGTACAGATGTTATTGCGCATCGCGGATATGAAGGTGATTATTCTTCTTCCGGAGGGGATCCGATATATAATAAATTCTTATTGGAATTAAGATATCCTTTCTCTCTAAATCCGTCAGCAACGATTTACGGAGTAGCATTTTTCGAAGCAGCTAATACATATGCTACATTTAAGGATTACAATCCGTTTAAGCTAAAAAAGAGTGTGGGTATTGGTGTACGCGCTATATTACCGATGTTTGGTTTGATTGGTATTGACTATGGCATACGTTTTGATAGTGCTAATGGAAGTCCGATAAAATCAAGCAATGGATTCTTTGATTACATAGGAAAAAATGGAAATATATCATTCATTCTTGGATTTGAACCGGAATAATAATTGACAATAAAAGACTGACTGTTAAAAATTAATAATTATGAAGAAGCACCTATTATCTTTTATCTTGATTCTTGGATCTTGTTTCCTGATTCAAAATTCATACGCGCAGCGCTTTGCATACGTTGACACAAAATATATCCTGGAAAAATTGACGGATTATAAAGGGGCACAACAAAAACTGGACGATCAGGCAGCAACATGGCAAAAAGAAATCGATCAGAAGACGGAAGCACTAAAAAAAATGTATACAAAATACCAAGCGGAAGAATTCCTATTGACTGCTGAATTAAAAAAGCAACGCGAAGGCGAAATCGTAAAAGCGGAAGATGAATTAAAAGACTTGCAAAAAAACCGTTTCGGATACAATGGCGATTTATTTAAGAAAAGACAAGAATTAATTCAGCCTATACAGGATAAAGTTTTTGATGCAGTACAAAAAATTGCACAAATGCGAAGCTATGATTTTGTTTTTGATAAAGCGTCAGGCGGCGCTGCCATGCTGTTTACAAATCCGCAGTATGACGTGAGCGAAGAAGTCCTGAAAAAATTAGGCATGTAATTTGAATAACATTAATCAGAGTAAATAAATACTTAAACCAAACAATATTTAAAAAAATTAAGATGAAAAAAATTAGTACAATTATTATCGTGATGATCGCATTGGTATCAAGCACGTATGCACAGAAAGTAAGTAAATTCGGATATTTAAGTTCCGGAGAATTAATTGGTTTGATGCCGGAAACAGCTAAAGCAGATTCAGCTATTGATAAATATACTGCTGAGCTAGATGCATTAGGACAGCAAATGTATGCTGAATATCAAAAGAAAACAGCAGATGCTCAGCAAAAATCTAAAACGATGACAGAAGAGCAATTACAAATCGTCGGTCAGGAATTAGCTGATTTAGAGAAACGTATTACTGATTTCCAACAATCTGCACAAGATAAAATTGGAGCAAAAAAAGACAAATTGTATGCACCTATCTTGCAAAAAGCAAACGAAGCAATTAAAACTGTTGCAAAAGCAAACGGATATACTTATATCTTTGATTCAGGCGCAGGTTCTTTGTTGTATGCTGAAGATTCAGACAATGTATTACCATTGGTAAAAGCATACTTGAAATTACCGGATGCTAAACCGGTAGTTAAATCTTCACCGGTAAAACCTAACTAGTCTTTTTTAAATAGATTATATTAAAAGGTTTGTCTCGTTATAAACGAGACAAACCTTTTTTATTTGAATCAGGATTCTGCATATCAAGTCAGCCTAATTTTGTTGCAAAGTCAGGTTGAGCTTATCGAAGCCTTTGTTTTATGGTGAAGTTTTAAGACCTTTGGTTTATGAACAACAATGCACACGCACCTATTGGTCTGTTTGATTCCGGAATTGGCGGACTGACTGTTGCAAATGCTATTATCGATCAATTGCCAAATGAATCCCTGATTTATTTTGGTGACACGGCACATTTGCCTTACGGTGATAAATCAGCAGATACCATCCGTTATTTTACAAAAACAATCGGCGCATTTTTATTGTCGAAAGAATGTAAGATAATGGTGATTGCGTGCAATACGGCTTCTTCTGTAGCATTTGAAATGCTCGAAAATATGGCAGGCGATAAAGCGTATGTGTTTAATGTAATTGATTCTGTAGTGGATGAAATTATCCGAAAGAAATATAAAAAAGTAGGTGTAATCGGAACTTTGGGGACCATCAATTCCAATGCGTATAAATTGAAAATAAATAAAAAAGGTGCAGGCGTGGAAGTGTACCAGTTGGCGACACCTTTGCTTGCACCGATGATAGAATCAGGCTTTGTAGACGGACAAATTTCTCATTTAGTAATTGAGGAATATTTGAATTCAGCAGAACTGCAAAATATTGATACGTTAATTTTAGCTTGCACGCACTACCCTTTAATTAAAAAAGAGATAGAACAATATTACGAAGCTCACCATAAGAAAGTAGATGTGTTAGCTACAAATGAAATCGTTGCCATTCACATCAAAAAGTTTATGATAGAACATGGATTGGTGAATTATGAGAAGCAAGGAAAAAATTCATTCTATGTTTCTGATTATACAGAAAGCTTTGAAAAAACAACTCAGTTATTCTATAAAGAATCAATAGATTTGATTCATCTTCCATTATTTAAGTAAGATATTTATTTAATTCAGTTTCTATTTTTCTTATTGAAGATTTATATACAGCAAATCCGGAAATTGTCTTTAATTTTTCAATTGCATTTTCAATGTCTAAATTATTTTGTTTGCATTCTACAGCGAATCCTTTTTCGGATAAGGTCTTTGCTAAATATTCCTGTTCGGTTTGCCCTTCCGCAGGAATAAGAATTGCTTTCTTGCCCAGCACAGCCAAATCCATTACCGTAGAATATCCGGAGCGACAGATAATTATTTCTGCTTTTTGTAAAGCAGCAAATAAATCATTCGTGTTTAAATAATTGATGGTAGTGATATTGTTTTCAGTTTCAATATTCTGCTTTTCTGTTTTTCCCCTTATCAATAAAATTTTTGTTTTATTGTTTTGTAACTTTTCTTTCAATTTATTTTCCAGGAAAGTACGCTGAGGTTCAGGTCCGGATAACATCACTAAAATCTCAAAATCCATTTCATTGATAAACGATTCTTTAGATTGATAATTTGAGAACCTGCTTTGAATGCCGATAAATGTATGTGGAATCTTAAAAGAAATGTTATGCGATAAAATTCTGGATAGATTAGTTTCGTTTTCCTCATCCGGAATCCAGATTACATCAAATTTATGTATTTGTCTTAAATGCAGGTTTAACAAAAACGGATTCATAAACTGCATGGAAACAGGAGCCTGCAGAGCAATATGATGGCATATAAAAATGCTTTTTACATTCATACTGCGGACGCCATATCTGTTATCAGAAATTAGCAGATCAATTTTTTCTTTCTGTATAATCTCTTCCGTGATTTTATTTTCTTTGGAGATGGTTCTTAAAACTTTTGGTGTCTGCAACAAGGTTTCTACAGACGCATTTTTTCCAACACTATACGAAATATTATAGGCAGGCAATTCATAAAATTTTAAATCAGGATAGGTATCTTTTAATAAAAAAAATGAATCACCGTTTCCTGCAATAATTACATTTTCTTTTTTTTGCAGCAATAAATCTATCAGCGGCATGCATCGTGTTGCATGGCCTAAGCCCCAGTCTAACGGCGCAATTAATATGTTTTTTTGATTGTTCAAGGTTTTATTTTAGTTTTCTGTCTTTCCATTTATATTGTAAAATATTTCCAAACGTACCAACAAAAGGAATATACCAGAGGTGATGAAATTCACTGCTGAAGAATGTTTTCATTAGATCTTCCCGATTGAAAAAAGAGGAAGCACTTTTTAAAAAGAAATAATCTGTAACGGTTTTACAAACAATCTGAAATATTAATATGAATAGAAATAAAAACACCGGCAGGAAATTAATCAGCGCACTCAATGTATGGTCGGGAAATAAGGATGCAGCAATAATTTTACCTATAATATAAAATCC
>JAYVPA010000172.1:0-4228 GCA_043757615.1 Sphingobacteriales bacterium
GCTTTACCTGCTTTTTCAAAGGATGCCTGATCAAATTTTTCAGTAGTAAGCAGCATAAACGAATCCCATTATTTCATAGAAATTTTATAAATGGTTAAATCATCATCCATTGCTTTGAATAATTTAGATACAGGAACATTAGAATTGCCAAATGAGAATTTGTAAGCGTGCAATTTATAGTTCAATACATCATACTGAACCAGCCCCTTATTTAGAGAAAATGTCCTTTCTGTTTTTTTTTCACACCTGCAGGCGGTTTCAGGATTTAGATCAATCGTTTGATAATAGCCATCTGTAAGCTGCACGGATTGTACGCCGCTATAAGCATTTTGCGCGTAAGAAGCAAAATTTGAAGAAATGGTTAGCAATACAATTAAATGTATATTTATATTCATACTTAATTAATTTATCAAAGTGTTATAAAGTTAACTAAAAAAACAAATATTATTGTTAATTTTTAAAATTAAATTAACAATGGTTCAGAACGCATATGTTTATGTAAAATGCGATTTCTTATTTTTGTACAAATGAAAACTTCTACACCTAAGCTTCCATCAAATTTTGCGGTATATGTATTATTTTTCTTTCTAATAATTGCGATTTACGGTCAGGTTTTTCATTTTGGACTTGCTTTGGATGATTTTTTAATAAATAAAAACATACCTGGCAGACATGAAGGATTAAGAGGCCTTTTTCAGATATTTGCTGAGCGTTACAGTCAGATTGATTACAGACCGGTTGTTATATTAAGTTTTTCAATCGAAAAATGGATAATGGGTAATGTAAACCCATATTATTCTCACTTCGTAAATCTGATTTTATATTACTTAATTATCGTTTTTGCGTATAAAACCATCCTCAATTATTTACAGGAAACCGAATTAAAAGCTGTCTTACTAATTTCTATATTACTTTTTCTTGTTCATCCTGTACATGTGGAAGTAGTTGCCAGTTTAAAAAACAGGGATAATTTATTAAGCCTGCTTTTTACAATTTTATCGATGAATTTTTTATTAGGGTACATGTTAAAGAAACGAAAAATCAGTTCACTGATTTTCGGATTAGTATTTTTTATCTTAGCGTTTTTATCTAAACTGGATGCAATTGGAATTATATTTTTAATTCCAGCAATATTTTTAATCAATAAAAAAGTAAGCGTAAAATATTCTTTCTTTTACTTCATATTACTTGTTTTTATTTTTATACTATTTCGCAATATTTTGGTTGATTCATTTGTGCCTATCGATACAAGTGTTATAAATAAAGGAACTACATTTACTGAAAATCCATTAAGCCGGCATTTTACTTTCCCCAATCGAATTGCGGCAGCTGCACTTACATTCTGGTATTATATAAAATTGCTTATTATACCTTTTGGATATAGGTATTATTATGGTTTTGACACTATAAAATTATATACTGCTTTTCAGTGGCAAAGTTTGTCAGCATTAGCCTCATGTTTAGTTTTGCTGTTTTTATTAATTAAATATTTCATAAAAGAAAAACTGCTTCTCATCTGTATGTCAGGTTTTGTTTTTTTTATAGTGTACGCCTTAAATTTTTATACCCCTGTAGCAGGGATTATTGCTGACAGATATATATTTATAAGCTCATTATTCTTTTGCGGATTTGTATCTTATTTCCTGTTTATACTATTAAAAAATGAAAAATATTATTTTATTACTTCCGGGATTATTATTCTCCTACTAGGTTTTCTGAGCTTTTACAGGACTTCTGCATGGAAAGACAAACTAACACTTATAGAACGCGATGCACCGTCCTTAAAAAATTCATATGAGGCCATGCGTATTGCCACATCTACCTATATAGAATCTGCAGATAAAGAAATAGACAAATCCTTAAAAGAAAACTTATTGAACAAAGCAATTCATTGTGCAGAAAGCGGAAATATTGTTTATCCCAAAAATGTCTTATTAAACAAATTATTAGCTACCGCATATTTCAAATTAAATAAGTTCCCGGATGCCAGAAAATTATTTCAAGTCGCAATAAAAAATGACAGCAGTGATTATGAATCTTATAATTTTTTAGGTGATATTTTTTATATGGAAAAGAATTCAGATTCTGCCTTTTACTATTATCAGAAAGCACTGTTTTTCAACAAAAAAGATGCTACATTAATAAGCAATATGTCAACTATCTTATATGAAAAAGGTGACAAGAAAGCATGTGTGGATTTCAATGAAAAATTGCTTTCGCAAAATGATTCTTTATATGCAGCGTGGGAAAATTTAGGTTACTATTATCTACAGGAAAAAGATACTTCAAAGTCGGTAATTTATTTTGAAAGCGGATTTAAACATGGCTTGCAAAACACTGAAATAGCACATATCTTGTCAAATTATCTTACAAGAAATAACCAAAGAGAAAAAGCAAAACTATTCAAAAATTATGAATAAAAAAAAGCTTAAAACCCGACTTCAATCGTATAATTTCCATTCACTTTAACATCCGCTAAATAACCGCCACTAACACTATTTAATTGTGTTGAAACAACATTAGTTCCTGTAATTACAGGTATGCCGAATCTATCCGGAATCCAAAGTGTAGTAATTCCTTCAGCTGCTGCATTCGCTTCCAAATGCATGGTGCCATCATCAGGGTTTGAGGAAAACTTTATCGGTTTTCCCCAAATAGCATTTGGTCTTGATCTGTTTAAAACATTCAGGAATAAATCGTTTTTTGTTCCTGTAAAATTTCCATTCTTATCTATCTCAATTAAATGCAGAGAGGTATTTGCATATTGCGTACCATCCCAGCTCATACCATGCGGATCACCGGGCGCCTGTGCCCATTGCCACCACGTAGAACCCGCCATGCAGCTATCTTCTTTTTTCGCAAATCGTTTTAACTTACTGACATCTGCAGCCGGATTATCAAAAAAACCATATTCACCCACAAACATAGCGGTCTGGTAAACAGCCGCAACCGAGAGTAAAAAATCATACCCTGCTTCTATGCTGTATGCATAAGAAATCGCTTCAAAATAAGTGTGTGCTCCGAATATAATATTATCGTCTGACGTAAATCCGGAATTCGGAATATATGGAAAACCCTGACCGTTCCAGGTAACAGTTGTTTCAAAGAAAATAATGTGATGATAGGATTGTGTTTCATTTTCTGCTGCGCGAACCGCATCGATTGCTTTCGTATAAAATGACGAAAACTTATCTGCTTCTTCACTCAATAAATCATAACCCAGACCGGGTTCATTCAACAAATCGTAACCGACTACATTACTATAAGATGCAGTTTGTTTTACCAATGCTTTCCATGCATTTATACATGCATCCTGAATGCCATTTGTATTATACCAGAAATTATGAAATGCATGCACTACCGCAGGTGCACTTTCACGTGAACCATCTACCGTACATGTCGAAGCGCTGTCTGTGATAGTTGCCCAGTCCGGCGCGCCATCCCAGCCTTTATTAGGATATGGACATGTTACGGTAGGCGGCGATACAATATATTTTCCCCATGCGTCCTGATGCATATCCAGTAAAACATAAATATTATAGGTAGCGGCAACTTCAATAAAATTTTTTATCTGGTTAATATAAACCTGATTATACTGACCACGAACGGGTTCCAGTTTGCTCCAGCTAAATAACAAACGAACGCAATTGATACCGTTTTTCGACATCAATTGTAAATCATTTTCTTCGTATTGTTTGGTCGTTGCAACAGCAGGATTTCCCTGCCAGTAATCGCCAAGCGCATTATAATTTACACCACGCAAGATTACATATCTACCTTTCTGGTCATAAATGCCGGGGTTATGGCCTACCTTTGAATACAATAATGTTTCCGGTGCTGTTGACCCTTTTTCCTTTTTGCACGAAAAGAGAATTGCTGAGAAAAGAATAAGGCTGAGTAATCTTTTATTCATGAGTTTGGTATTCTCATAAAAATACAAAAAAATCAGTTAGATTGAATTAAGTAATTTAGAATACAAATAAATTATGCGAGATTTTAGTTTTTCTATAGAATCACTGATTAATGGAGATATTACCCATTTATCAAAAGCATTTTTAAAAAGCAGGCACGAGAATCTAAAAATTTTGAATAAAAAAACCGTCTCATTTAAACGAGACGGTTTTTATTTACTAAGCTCCTTCGCTTCGCTCAGGATGACAGTACATTATCCTGCTACTTGTTGCTTAATCAAATTCAATGCAGAACCTGCAACGAACCAACCGATTTG
>JAYVPA010000173.1:0-4211 GCA_043757615.1 Sphingobacteriales bacterium
TCTTTGATGTTATCAAATTCATTATGATAAACCGTCTGACCTGCGAGGTCGAATAATTCTACTTTTACAGTTTTGTATTCTTTTAAAGAAAAATTGATATTTATATTATTTGCAGCAGGATTCGGATAAACTTCTAAATTTTCAAAATTATTTTCTGCTTCAATTAAACCTGTTGGTGCAGCAATAGAAAATGTAGCATTTTGAAGACAGTTGTTTTTGTCTTTTACATTTGCTGAATAATTTCCGGCACTAAGGTTTGGAATTACGTTACTTGATTCAGATACATTGTTTAATGTATAAGTATAAGGTGTTGTTCCTCCTGTTACATTTAACGTAGCCTGATAGGTGTTGCCTGTTAATGCTGTATTTACGTTTAAATTTAATACTGCAGGTTGTGTAATTGTTTTTGTAAATGATACAGAGCAGTTATATCCGTCTTTTACAGACACTGAATAATTTCCGGCAGGCATACCTGATAAGATCTGATTAGTCTGGTTGTTATTCCATGTGTACGTATAAGATCCGTTTCCACCTGTTGGTGTTGCTTTTAATGAGCCGGTGCTGCCACCGTTGCATAAAACATTTTGAACTACATCAACGTTTAAGGTTAAAGCCGGAGCTACCGTAATTACTGCTGTTTTAACGATTGAATCAGTTGCTGATGAATTCATAGCAACTAATTTTACCGTATAAGTTCCTGCAGTTGTAAAAGTATGTATTGGATTTTGAATTGTATAATCTGTAGTTCCGTTATTGCTGATATCCCATCTCCATGAAGTTGGTGTCCCTGTAGACTGATCTGAAAAATTTACTGTTAATGGTGCACAACCTGTTACTTTGTCTGTGATAAATTGAGAAGAGATTATAGTTGTTTGTTGTGTGCAATTTGTAGTTGTTGCTTTTCTGTGTTTTAGATATCCGCAGGATGAACTTGCTGTACTTCTTGTAATGATATCGTTTACACTTACTAAATCTGTTGCAGGATTTAATGTTCTTTTTGAAACACCGTTTGCGATAGATAAAAACATCACTTCTGAATTTTCACTGCTGTGACCTTGTCCGAAGGCATGTCCTAATTCATGTAAAACAACACTTTCAAAATCGTATTGGTTGGAAGGTGTTGAACCGGATCCCAAATAAAATCCTGCACCCGGACTAAAAATCATATCAATACCATCAGGTATAATTGGTGAGTTAGCACATAGTGTGTAGGAAGAATAGGTAACTGCTAAAGCACCGGCAGGAAGCGGGCACGAAGAGGAAGCAAATGAAATAACATTCATATTATCCAATTGGTTGCTGCATGTTGTACTTGTTGTGGTCGAGTTTAAAGTAATATTTACACCTGATTTACATTTCCATTGGTCTAATGCTCTTGTAAATGTTGATTTTGCAGCAGCATTATTATTTAAGTCAGTATTTAATGTAAATGTATAACCGCCTAATCCGTTTTGATCGATTAGTGCAATCTTGGTTTTTTTGTATTCAAACTGATTGTATGGTACATTTAATGGCGATATAGAAGATATTGCCAGACCATTTGAAGTGATTACATTAAATGCACCGGTACCTGCACCGCCTTGTCTGCTTATAGACGCACCCGGAACAATCACTTTTATTTCTGTATTGCTCCATGAAACAATATAGGAGCTATCGGGTATACTAGCCATTGTAGTAGAAAAGATACTGTTCGCATCTCTGAACTGTACAGTCGCCTGTCCTGTTCTTGTACCAAAACCCCAGCCTTGAATTGTTAATATACTTTGTGTGCCCGCGCTGATAGAAGATGGCGTGTATAAAGTAATAGCCGGATCACCTTCTACGTCATTGCTGATCACAGGAAGACTTTCACGATAATTAATTCCAGTAGTTTTTTGAATTAAGCTGTAAACACTTGATTTATTCTGGTATACATCAAATTCGTCAGTATATTTTCCATTGTACTGATTAAATTCAATATAGCCCTGAGCTAAAGAATATATTTCAAATTGTTTTAGCGTGCTTGTATAATTTAAAGCAATTGTATTGTTACTTAAAAAGAAAATACCTTTTGAGCCGATTCTTAAAGAAGCATTCGGTTCTACCACTAATAATCTACCATTTAATTCACCACCTGGAGTAATGATTTCTATAGTTGCAGCAGAATTTCCTTTTAAAATACTGTTTACCTGAACCGTGTTAACGGTAAAAATGCCAGATTTATCAATATCCCAATAAGAATGTTGTTCAGTAACTTGTCCGTCAATAATGATTTGTGAATTCTTGGTTCTGTTATCAATACTTACCTTCGTAAGCATACAGTTTGCGTTGCAACAATAGCTGTACGCTATTGCGAACAATAAGAAATAGGGTTTCATGTTAATGTTGTTTATGTTTCTAAAAAATCGAAATAGGGTATTGTAAACTTATACACTCTATTTCAATTTGTCAATAGTGATTTTACATATTATTATAATAATTAATTGAAAAACGCGCTAAAACTGTTATTTTTACGACATGTTAGGATTGAAGTTAGCAACTGACCCCAGATGGGTAAATTTAGCCGGGAAATCAATTGAGGATATATTAACCGATCATGCTTTTTGTGAACAAAAGGCAGCAACTAACTGCATAGGAATCATACAGTTGTATTCAGAAAAAGAATTTTTGGTTGATAAATTGGTGCCTATTGTAACTGAAGAGTGGTCGCATTTTAAAATGGTGTTGGATGAGCTCAAAAAACGTGGTTTAAAATTAGGAAAACAACGACAGGATAAATATGTAGCAGAACTGCAAAAATTTTTTAAAAAAGGTGGTTCTCCGGATGAAAGATTTATGGACCGGTTGCTCCTTGCTGCATTAATAGAGGCAAGAAGTTGTGAAAGATTCAGATTATTGTCACTTGAAATCAGTGATAATTACCTGAGACACTTTTATCATAAACTGATGATTTCTGAAGCAACTCACTACCGTTTATTTATTGATTTAGCTGAACGATATTTTGAGAAAGACAAAGTAAAAGCACGTTGGGAACAATGGCTGGAATATGAAACAAAAGTATTGAGTGAATTGGAATTACGTGGTGACAGAATCCATTAAACTTGTTATGATATAAAAACAGGATGCAATCTTCTTTAGACAATATAAAAAATTACTTAACTCAATTACAGCAATCTATTTGTGATTCATTAGAAGCATTAGATGGTAAAGCAGCTTTTACAGATGATAAATGGAACAGGGAAGAAGGCGGAGGCGGATTAAGTAAGGTAATTCAAAATGGAAATGTATTTGAAAAAGGCGGTGTAAATTTTTCTCATGTATTTGGAAAATTGCCTGATATATTGAAATCGGAAATGTCTTCAAAAAAGAATAATGAAAATAAGATTTTAACTACACAAAATAAAAAAATAGAAATAATTGATAAAACATTAAACGCCAATTATTTTCATGCAACAGGTTTATCTATTGTCATACATCCGCATAACCCTTTTGTTCCAATCATTCATATGAATATCCGTTATTTCTGTATGTCGGAAAAAGAGAGCAGTGAAATCATAGATGAATGGTTTGGTGGCGGCATTGATTTATCTCCCGCATATCCGAATAACGAAGATACACTTCATGAACATACTGTTTTGAAAAAAGCATGCGATAAATTTGATATCGCTTATTATCCCAAATTTAAAAAATGGTGTGATGAATATTTTACGATAAAGCACCGGAATGAAATGCGCGGTGTCGGTGGAATATTCTACGATCATCTTCGACCGTCAACTGAAGACGAAAAATCAACTCTTTTTTTATTTATGCAGGAAATTGGAAATAGCTTTATTCCCGTTTATTCAGATATAGTTAACAGAAACAAAAATAAATCTTTTACTGAAAAGAATAAAGAGTGGCAGTTTATCCGTCGAGGGAGATATGCTGAATTTAATTTAGTGTACGACAGAGGCACACACTTTGGTTTAAAGACAAATGGCCGCATTGAATCCATTTTAATGAGCCTGCCGCCGCATGCAGAATGGAAATATAATTTTATTCCCGATAAGGATAGCGAAGAAGAAAAAGCTGCAACGTTCTTTCAGCCCAAAGACTGGTTTTAATTAGAGAGACTATTTTATTCAGCAGCAGCTTCCAGCGCTGCCATATCCAGTTTATCCATTTTCCAGACTTCACTCATCACACGCTGCGCAGCAGCGGGATTTGAACTATCCAGCAATAAACTTAAATTA
>JAYVPA010000174.1:0-15939 GCA_043757615.1 Sphingobacteriales bacterium
TAATCTTAAATCATAAATATTTGCTTCGCTTACAAACACAATCGCTTTCAATACAGACACATCCATAATGGTTGCGATAGGTGTTCCCGGGTTTATAAACTCACCTGCATTCACATTCTTTTGAGTGATGATTCCGCTGATGGGCGCGTAGATATTGTTGTCTGCAATCTGCTGCTGTAAGTTTTCTTTCTGGATTTTATTAGCTTCCAGATTATAATTCAAATCTAAGATACTGTTTGCGGGAGCTGCATTTCCTTCAATCAATTCATTTGTCCGCTGTGCATCTTTTTCTAATTTATCAATGGTTAACGTAGTTGATTTTACTGCAATTTCTTTTAGTTTAGTATCTACTTTTCCCACTAACTGACCTTTAGTTACA
The DNA here is from genome assembly GCA_043757615.1 of Sphingobacteriales bacterium. Lineage (GTDB taxonomy): Bacteria > Bacteroidota > Bacteroidia > Chitinophagales > JADIYW01 > JADJSS01. The sequence continues at coordinate 380 of JAYVPA010000174.1, forward strand.
TGACTTCCAAGTTCAATATTCAGGGACACGATTTTTCCGGGATTTGTTGCATTGATTGAACCTGATTTATTGATATCCAATACTGAAGGCAATGCATAATCTGTACTTACGGGAAAATAGTTGGCGTCAAAAGTTGTTACAGAAACAGGAACATTACTTCTGTCCACAAACTGCTCATTCTTTGTAATTACTCTTTTGTTATGTGTGAGTTTGTAAGCAATGCCGCCAATCAATAATACAGCAATGACAGTGACGATAATTTTATTGTTCATAATGGTTTGTTTTAATTAAATACTTGTACGAATTACGTAATTACTCTGTACTTTAATTCTTATAACTGTTTAAATTATTGTTTGATTTATCTGCTTCTAATTTTGCATTTAAATATTTTACCAAGGATTGCAAATAATTTGCTTCTGCTTCTTTGTAGGCGTAATCATCGGACAATAAATCTGAGAAAGGAACAACACCTTTCTGGTATTGAAGCGTAGTTACATCCAGTACATTTTTTGCAAGCTCTAATGTTCTTTGATTGATAGCTAAATTTTCTATTGAGTTACTCATTTGTGTAGTCGCATTTATTTGCTGAAGTTTAAATCCTTCTTCTGTAATGGCAATATTTTCTTTTATATTTTCAATGTCCAATTTGGCTTGCTTCACAGTGCTGGAAGTACGCAAGCCGTCAAAAATCGGGATGTCTAATTTAAAACCAATAGAACCGAAGTCAAACCAGTTTGTAAATGATTGAGAGAAATTATTGCCAAATGCCTGTGCACCGTATTTTCCAAAAAATGCAAGCGTAGGATAATAGTTTGCTTTAGTGCGCTTTAACAAAATCTGCTGTAAATATAAATTTCTTGTCTGCAATCTTAATTCAATTCTGTTCTTTATGTTTGAAGTATCTGTATAATTTTTGGCATCTATGATCTCTTTTGAATAATTGCTGTCTATAGCAATAACTGAATCCAACGGCATACCGATAGCATATTTCAGATTGTTTAACGCAAGTGTTTTATTGGTTGCCAGAATATCTTTCTGCGCGATGACATTATTGTAATTCACCTGCACTTTGTCAACATCAATCTGGCGAATAACCCCTTTATCTTTCTGCAATCTTACAATAGGTAATGTTTTATTGATACGCTCTTCACTCTGATTTACTAATTTCTCATTTTCATTCAGCAATAAAATATTGTAATAAGCAGCAATTGTGTTATAAACTATATCCTCCTCGGTTTTTTCTTTTTTTAATTTTGCGATATCATAACCCGGTTTTATAGCCATTATACCTTTTATATAAGACCAATTAAATATCATCTGGTCAAACTCTACACCGAAAGAGGTTATATACTGATTTCCAAATTTTACTTGTCTTTCAGGACTGCCGGGAACAATAGCATTCGCAGGAATAATCGTGGTTTGTAACTTTAAATTATCTTCCCATTTTGCCTGTGCATATACTTGCGGTAAATAAGCTGACTGTCCTTCTGTCTTTCTGGCATGTGCAGTCTTTACATCATTTGCACTTATCTTAATGTTACGATTGTTTTTTAACGCATAGTCAATGCATTGTTTCAATGTATAAGTGGTTTGCGAAAATGCAAAAATATAAGAAAGTATGGTTAAAAATGTAAAGGTTATTTTTTTCATCTTACAGTTTAATTTTCTTTATTAATTGCTCAAATTCTGTTATGCCTTTTGGCGTTGCAATAGCATGTAAATTATATTTCAGGATTTCATTATAGACATCTATAGTTTTGTACGACGTGTTATTTAACTCGAACGGCAATAAGCATAAATGCAGCTGAAACAACACGGACATTTCGATATTTATATCTTTTCTGTATAAACCCTGATTAATACCTTTTATCAGATTATTTGAAATGCTGTTTTGGGCAAAATTTGCTTTATGTTTTTCAATCAATTCCCTGCTTTCGGGATAAAACCGGGTAATATCATGTAAAATTGTCGGATGATATAATTGTATATCTTCATTAATTGTCGCACCTATCAGTAATAATTCTTCAATTGCATTTTCTGAAGTGCTGGAAATATGATGTATCTTATTTTCAATATCTTTCAGATCATACTGAACACAAAATTTTACCAGATCTGCTTTGTTGTCAATTTCTTTATATAATGTTTTTTTCGAAATGCCAAGCTCCTTAGCCAGATCATCCATTGTCGTATTCCGTACGCCAATGCTGTTAAATAATTTGCGCGCTTTTTCAAAGATTTTTGAAGGCATACACTTTTCCTGAGCAAGGGCGCTATTTATTGTCGTTTCCATTTTGGACTGCAAATTTAGACAGAATAAACGCAGGAAACTCAAAAGGGTTTTAAAGTTTCCGAGAATATACCGTTAAGAGAATATTAATAAGTTTGTTAGATTTGTCTTTTAACCCACTTTATAATGAAAGCATTAGTATTACGTGACAACTCTTTCCTGATTGAAGATGTACCAACACCAGTTTTAGATGAACATCAGGCTTTGATAAAAATTCATTTTGCTGCACTCAATCATCGTGACCAATGGATTCGGGAAGGACAATATGCTAAGATTCAACTGCCGGCAGTTTTAGGTTCCGACGGTTGCGGCGAAGTTGTGGAAGTTTCAAATGAAGCAGATAAACACTGGATAGGAAAAGAAGTCATCATCAATCCGAATATAAACTGGGGAAAGGACAACCATTTTCAGTCTAAAGAATATCAGATCCTAGGAATGCCTTCACAAGGTACGATTGCAGAATATATGGTTGTGAATGTGGACAGGCTTCATCTAAAACCAGCCTATCTTACAAATGAACAGGCCGCTGCATTTCCATTAGGCGGCATGACTGCCTACAATGCGCTTTTCAATAAAGGCAAAGTGGAGAAAGGAATGAATGTGCTGATTTCAGGTGTGGGCGGTGGTGTGGCACAATTCGCATTTTTATTTGCAAAGGCTGTTGGTGCGAATGTATATGTTACATCAAGTAAAGAAGATGTATTGGAGCATTGTAAAAATTTAGGTGCAAAGGGCAGCGCAAATTATACAGAAAAGGATGCCATAAAAAATCTCGCAAAATCTATTGGTGGTTTTGATATTATTATAGATTCTGCTTGCGGCGATGGAATGAATGAATTAATAGCAGCTTTAAAACCTGCAGGTAAATTTGTTTTTTATGGTGCCACAAAAGGTCTTCCGAAAGAATTAAACATGCGTACAATCTTTTGGAATCAGCTGCAATTGTTAGGTTCTACAATGGGGAGTGATGAGGACTTTTTCAGAATGCTCGATTTGTGTAATGAACAGCAGATAAAACCAATCATTGATAAGACATTTGTTCTTGCAGATGCGGTAAATGCTTTCGACAGAATGAAAAATAGCGCACAGTTTGGTAAGATTGTCATAAAAATATAAGATATTACAAAGAAAAAAAATACTATGGATTTACAACAACTTTTAGGCGGCTCTCTTGGACAAGAAGCAACCCAATTAATCAGTCAGCAATTAGGTATTGATACAAACCAGGCACAAAGTGCAATAAACTTAGCATTGCCCACTATCTTAAATGCATTACATAAAAATGCATCCACAGAGGATGGAGCTGCAGCATTAACCAATGCTATTACTACAGATCACAACGGAGCAGGTCTGTCAGATTTAGAAGGTCTGGCACAAATGGCTTTAAGTGGTCAGGGTGCTTCTATCTTACAACATATTTTCGGCGGTGCTGAACAAAACGTAACCAATGCGGTATCACAAAATGCAGAAATTGGCGGAGGAAAAGCCTCTCAAGTATTGCAGATTCTTGCACCAATTGTATTGAATGCAATAGCCAATCAATCGCAACAATCGAATGGTGGGATTAGTGTTGGCGGCATTGCAGGCATCTTAAGTAATTTTGTCGGCAACCATCAGCAGCAGGCACCACAAAACCAAAGTATCATTTCCTCTTTGTTAGATGGAAATCATGATGGAAATATTGCAGATGATGCATTAAGAATTGGAAAAGGTTTGTTGAGTAATTTCTTCAAATAATAAATTCCAATTTGTATAAATACGCCACTTCTTATGAAGTGGCTTTTTCATTTAATCCTGCCATGATATGCAATGCAATAAACCACCATCTTTTGCAATGGCATTTGAATTAATACAAATAATACTTTTTGTTGGAAATAGTGATTGAATCCGATTAAAAGAAATTTCATCACTTTTAACATTAAAAATAGGGAATAAGATTTTTTTGTCCAATTCAATATAATTTACATAACATCCTTTTGCTGATGAATAACTTGAATTTAAATGAGTATTGTTTTCAATAATTTCAACATTTATTTTTTCATTCTTTAGTTTGCTAAGTAAATTCTTTGTGTAATAGTCTTTTTCCTTTACTGGATTTGACAAAAGGATGGTCCGGTCATCTAACCAACGAGCTAAACCATCAATATGCCCTGTAAAATCATTGGGTACAGAAGGTAAAATTAATAGCTTGTTTAATTTTAATAATACAATCAATTTATTATTAATTTCTTCTTTTGTCAGGTGTTTATTGTCGGAATATATTCTATTGGTAAGTATAGCTTGGTTTTTATAAATTAAACAATTTCCACCGTCAATAATTAAATCAGATTGAATAATGTTATAATTGGTTTTAAAGTGAATGTCTGTTTTAGGAGTAATAAGATGGCAGTATTTTTTAGCTCTTAAATATGTAGGTAAATAATTAAACCAAACAAAATTGTTAAAAGATTTTACAGGCATAAAATCTTTTAACCAAACATCTTTTGTAGATGAAATAATATCAAAGTCTATCTTATTTTCTTTTAAGATTGAAGATAATGAAGTATAAAATATTCTATAATACGTTTGTAACGTATCAGCGAAGTATAGCATTTAAAATTGATTTTCCTTTTTATATTTCTCCCAAGTTGATTTGTCAAGATTAAAATAATGCTCAGGATCTAGTTCAGGGTATTTTTTTGCAAAACAAATAGGTATTTCATAATTTTTACCATTGTAATTCAAATTCTTATCTTCTTCAATTGATAAATATCGATAAGTCTTATCAATAAAATTTTTTTGCAATTTTTCATCTCTAATGTCAGATATTTTTATTCCGATTCTTTTTAATGAAAGAATAAATTTTTCATTACCAATGTGAATATCATCAAATAATACACTGATTGTATTGTTCTGGAATATATTATTGGTTTGTGCACATAATATTTTTTTTAATACTTTCTCTGGACCATTAATCAGTTTTTCATTTTTGTCACCATTAATGGCTCTGATTAAAATACCTCCATAATTTATTCCATTACCAATTGTTAAGTCTACGCCCTTTAAGCTTGGATGAAAATACCATTGTAATGATGTAAATTGCTTCTCATTATTATGAGTAAATATATCTTTGTGATTTTCTGAATTGTAATAAAATTCAATTTCACGAATTTTAAATTCATTCGCATTTACTTTAACATAGCCTCTGTATAATAATAAATCAGCAATATTATCATATACTGATATTATTTGATTTTCATCCTTATCTTTTAGGTCATTTACAAGTCTTACAAAAATTTCATATAAATCATTCATTTGCATTGGTTTTTTCAAAGGTAGAATTTTAGAATATAATATCATAAGTATTGCAAAAAATTACAGAATTCCTAAAAAGATCATAGTTATATTATTTTATATTTTACTATAAACTGTATAATTAATTTCTTTTTATTTATCTTAAAATTTACACTTTTTTTTCGGTCAAATATTTCCAGTATCGTTTTGGAACATGCCGAACATGTAACTTTGTATTCTTGCGTTCTGTGATATTCGTTTTTACAAAGTAGCGTTGCCATAGTTTTTGATATAGCATTTCTTTTTCATGTAAATCATCATTATTTATATGCAGTAAAGAAATAGAATCTTCCAAAAAAATCTCTTCCATTTTTTCTAAATCATAATAGTAACCATAATTTCTTTTGATATCATAAATAATCCATTGTTGGTCCTGGTAACGTGCGGAAAAATGTTTCAGGATTAAAGTCAGTACATTAAAATCTGGTGAAATTTTAGCCACAAATACATCGTTTTTATATTGCTCAAAACGAATGAAAGCTTCCATGCGGTGTTTTTCCCTGCCAACAGATTTTGTATATTTCGATAGTTGTAAAACAGCAGGATGTGCAAAGTCTGTAAATACATTTTTGTCTGGATTTGCTATCGCATAACGAATCGCTTCTAATATATTTTTTTCCAGATAAATATCTTCCGATAAAAAAGAAAAAATAAGCACCCGGATTCCTTCGTAACCTATTTGTTTGTGTAAGCGGTTTAAAACCCGGTCTGCTTTTGTGTGGTCTGTTGCAACATGAATGACATCTGAAAAAAAGGTATCATTGAAAGCATGTGTTTTTATAATTTCAGCTTCTATGTATTTTTGTTCAAAAATTAAAAAAACGGCAGTCAGTAAACCTTCAAAACTTTCATCATATACTAAAGTTGTCATCCGAATAAATTTAATTGCTTTTGAAAGGATGAACGAAATTTAGATTGTGATTCCTGTAAAATAATCTGCCGTAAATTTTCACTGTCTGTATTTTTTAAGTACGGATTAAACGTGTCAAAATCAATAAAATATTTTGCACGATTCACTGCAACGCCTAATTTTAAAAGATGTTCCATAGAAAGTTTTTGAAATTTTCTTGCCATAACAATCTTCTTTGCAGAGATAGTTCCAATACCCGGAATTCGTACAATTAATTCATAAGGTGCTGTTTGTATTTTAACCGGAAACACAGCAATGTTTCGCAATGCCCAGGCTAGTTTCGGGTCAATTTCTAAATCTAAAAATGGATTCGTAACATCTAATATTTCATCTGCTTTAAACCCATAAAAACGCATCAGCCAATCCGCCTGGTACAACCGGTTTTCTCTTATAACCGGCACCTGGGATGTAATTGCAGGCAAACGATTGTCACTTGTTACAGGGATATAGCCTGAATAATACATGCGTTTCATTTTATAATTTTTGTAAAAATGATCCGCCACTTTAATAATTTGTATATCATTTTCCTGGGTAGCACCAATTATAACTTGAGTGCTTTGTCCGGCAGGCGCAAACTTTGGTGTGCTTTTAAAAATCTTTTTTTCTTCCTTGTATTGTAAGATGCTATTCTTTACAAAATTCATGGGCAGCAGCATATCCTGCCGATTTTTATCAGGTGCCAGTAATTTCAAACCGCTTTCAGTTGGTATTTCAAGATTAATACTCAGACGGTCGGCATACAATCCGGCTTCTTTCATTAATTCATCTGAAGCACCGGGAATTGTTTTAAGATGAATATAGCCATGAAAATTATGTTCTAAGCGTAATTTTTTTGCCACACGTACCAAACGTTCCATTGTGGTATCTGCATTCTTAAAAATACCTGAACTCAAGAATAAGCCTTCAATATAATTTCGCCTGTAAAAACTGATAGTAAGATCCACGACTTCTTCGACTGTAAAAGCGGCTCTCTTTATGTCGTTGCTTTTACGCGACACACAATAAATGCAATCATAAATGCAATGATTGGTCAATAATATTTTTAATAAAGAAACACAACGACCATCTTCCGTGTAGGAGTGACAAATACCACTTGAAGAGGAGTTTCCCAAACCTTTATTTTTGTTATTGCGATTGCCGGCACTGGACGCACAGGAGACATCATACTTGGCTGCATCAGCGAGTATTTCCAGTTTTTCTTGTATGCGTTCTTGATTCATGGGGGTCTAAAATAACAGATGATTTTCATTTTTTGTTATTTAAAAACAGATTTTTTAGATTAAGTTTTACTCGTGATTTAAATAATATTTGTATGATAATAATGTTGTTTGTATAGCCTATTGATTCCATGAAGATTAGCGTATATTTGCATATGCATGAGGAAATACTAATAGATTTATTTAAGCAATATTTCAGAGAAGATTGCAGAGCTGTTATTCAATTACCGCAAGCGGGGTCTGACAGAATATATTTTCGTTTGCAAGGTGATACGCATTCTGCTATTGGCACTTATGGAAAAGACACTAAAGAGAATGAAACATTTGTTCATCACACCAAACATTTCCACCAGAAGTTTATCACTGTTCCGCAAGTCTATATTATCAGCGAAGATAAACGGTATTATCTGCAGCAGGATTTAGGAGACACATCATTATATTCTATCATAAAAAGCGAAGGTATTACAGATAATGTAAAAAAACACCTGAAAGAAGTATTGCAGCAATTAACCTACCTGCAAATCCGTGGGGCAGAGCATTTTAATTTTGCCACCTGTTATCCTATCCAGGAATTCAACAGGAGTTCTATGTTCTGGGATTTGAACAGTTTCAAATATTATTTTGCGCGTGTGGCCAGAGTTCATTTCAGTGAAATAGATTTGAATGAAGAATTTCACCGCCTTTGTGATTACCTGTTAAATGAACCCAACCAGTATTTTATGTTCCGCGATTGCCAGTCGCGCAATGTAATGATATTTGAAGACAAGCCTTATTTTATAGATTACCAGGGCGGACGGAAAGGACCGCCGCAATATGATGTAGCTTCTTTGTTATGGCAGGCAGGTGCAAAAATACCGTATGAAGTAAGAGAAGAATTATTTGATTTTTATTCTAAAAAAGTATCCTCCTTAATTTACATCAATAAGGAAGATTTTAAAGAACGCTATTATGCATTTGTGCTGATACGTATGTTGCAGGTGTTGGGAGCGTATGGTTTCAGAGGTTTAATAGAAAAAAGAAGTCATTTTATTGACAGCATACTACCGGCTTTACAAAATGTAAAATGGTTTCTGGAAAACATAAAACTAAAGATTGAATTACCGCAACTGACAAATGTTTTACAGCAGTTAATAGCTTCGGATACTTTCAAAATTGAAAAATTTGATGGCTTACAAAAACCATTAAAAATAGAAGTTAACAGCTTTTCTTACAAAAGAGGAATTCCTGAAGACAAAACAGAAAACGGGGGAGGATTTGTTTTTGATTGCAGGGGTATTCATAATCCCGGAAGATATGAGCCCTATAAACAACATACAGGAAAAGATAAACATGTGATTGAATTTTTAGAAACAAGAAGTAAAGTAAAAGAATTTCTAGAAAGTGTGTACAAAGTAATTGATATCAATATCCAGGATTACTTGGCGAGAGATTTTGAAAATTTACAGATTAATTTCGGCTGCACCGGCGGACAACATCGCAGCGTTTATTGTGCAGAACAAACTGCAAAATACATCAAGGATAAATATAATATGGATGTGAAATTAAAACACATCGAAAGAGAATTACAAGGACAATTTATATAATCACTGATTTAGAATGATTTTATTGATTTACAGATATCAAAAACAAAATTCTCCAATTCTATAACTCAAAAATTTTACAATTAAGAAAATGAAAGCAATGATATTCGCCGCTGGTTTTGGTACAAGGTTAAAACCATTGACTGATACTTGTCCCAAAGCCCTGATACAAGTAGGCGGAAAGCCCATGCTGCAGCATACCATTGAAAGTTTAATAAGACATGGCTTTGATGAAATCATTATCAATATCCATTATCTCGGAAACCAGGTAAGAGATTTTTTACTACAGCATAATAATTTTGGTATCCGCATAGAAATTTCTGATGAAACAAATTTGATTTTAGAAACCGGTGGCGGTTTACTGAATGCAAAACATTTTTTTGATGATGATAAAACATTTTTAGTTTGTAATGCAGATGTATTTACAAATATTAATCTTACTGATTTCTATAATTTTCATTTAGAAAATAATCCGATTGCAACGTTAGCGGTACGCGAACGAAAGTCATCACGCTATTTATTGTTTGATGATGAAGACATCTTGTTTGGTTGGGAAAATGTGAAAACCGAAGTTGTAAAAATTCCACGAAAAATTGCAACTCATAACTCACAACTCATAACTCATGACTATCAACATTCTTTACATGAATTTGCATTCAGCGGGTATCATATCATTTCACCGGAAATATTTGAGACCTGTAAACGCAAAGGTGTTTTTTCCATGGTAGACTGGTATCTGGATATCTGTAAAGATCATACAATTCGGGCATTCCATCATCAGGATGATATCTGGATTGACATTGGTTCACCTGAACAATTGCAAAAAGCAAATGCGCTTAATTCAATACATTAAACTGAAATTTTGTATATACAGGTCTGTGGTCTGAAAGCCATTCGCCATCTGCATCTAAAAATGCATCACCCGGAATATCATAATCCAATGCCGTTAATTTTATAGTACTGTTGCTACGGTAAAATATTTTATCCACTACTTCGTCCGGAACACTAACACCATTTTGAGTTGGCAAGACGCCGCCTTTTTCCAGCTCAATCCATGCATCCGTAAATCCAAGATCTAGAAGTTTTCGGATATTGTCGCCTATTCGTGTGTATCTGGCATTTGTGTCACCCATTATAATTACTGCATGTCCTTTAGAACGGAATTCAATGTATTTGCACAATTGTAAAATATCAGCTCTTCGCGCCGCTTCATCATCCGGATCAGAACCAGCATTGCAATGCAGATTATATACATCGATATAGACTTTTGGTGTCACTTTTATTCTGCTGTACGTAAATCCTTTTGGCGTAAAGCAATCGGTACCATTACATCCTTCCCACGCAGTACGCATAAAATTCAGGATTGGAAACTTGGTGAACATATTTAATCCGTCACCTAATCCACCCGGTAAAGCAAAATATTTAGTTTTGTATTGGTGATGCTCATCTTTATTTAAAACATCATGATAGAAAAAATCTTCCTGCACGTTTACCAAATCGTAATTGTTTAACCGCGGACTGACTAAGGGCATATGTTCTACAGGAAACTGGTCGGCATTTACTCCTTCAGGCAAGCCTGCAACATTGTACGTTAATGCTGTAAAAGTGGCTTCTGTCGGTGATGCTTCATCTGCTTTTTTTGTACATGCAGAAATTGTTATAAGCAACAATAAGCCGGAAATCAGTGTGTATTTTTTCATAAGATTAAGATACTATAAACTAATTATATAGCAAAACAAACATACACTTTTAACGAAAAAATTGAATTGAAGGAAAGTTATTTTTTGATCAGAATCATTCTCATTTGCTCATTGCCGCAGTTAGTATTCATAAAACCATCTATGTAATTTCTTTTCCTGTTGGGATTTCTGAGAATCTTAAAATTACCGCTACCAAAACACCATTTATATCCTTTAGGTAAGATGTCATAGAAAATTAATTCAGTTTGCTCTATGTACATGGTAAAATTGATGTAATCAATCTTTCCGATAACATTATATTTAGCTTTATATATATCCGTCTGGTAACGGTATTGAATAGTTATCTCACCTGAAATATCACCATCTCCGTTGTTGTCAGCTATATAAAGTGTAACCGGCAAACCTTTTCTATTGTCAGCATCCAGGCTTTTTGACAGCAACATGCCTTTCCAGGTGCCCTGATACATAGGATCCTGAGCAAAACAAATACTTGCAAAAAAGCTGAAAATTAATATGCTGAATATTTTTTTGATACTATCCTGTATTTAAATGTTTGTGCAATTTACTGTTATAAAGCTTTGCGCAGCAAGTTATTCATATCAATTTTTGAGCCAACAATTTTTTCAATTTCTGAAATTGAAATCCTGTCTTGCTGCATGCTGTCACGTTCTCTAATAGTAACTGTATTGTCTTCTAAAGTCTGATGGTCAACAGTTATACAATAAGGAGTTCCGAGCGCATCCATCCTTCTGTAACGTTTGCCAATAGAATCTTTTTCTTCATAAAAAGTTCGTCCGATAAATTTCAGCTCATTTAAGATTTCACGTGCTTTCTCAGGTAAACCATCTTTCTTTACTAATGGCAGGATAGCCACTTTTATGGGTGCTAAAGCTGCCGGTAGTTTTAATACTGCTCTTGTTTCGCCATTTTCTAAAACCTCATCGCGTAAACTTTCACTCAATATGCGTAAAAACATCCTATCTAAACCAATAGAAGTTTCTATTACATACGGCACATAATTTTCATTTATTTCCGAATCAAAATACTGTAATTTTTTCCCTGAAAATTTTTGATGTTGTGATAAGTCAAAATCACCACGTGAATGTATTCCTTCAAGTTCTTTAAAACCAATCGGAAATTTAAACTGAATATCTTCAGCTGCATCAGCATAATGCGCCAGTTTTTCATGCACATGGAAGCGAAGACTGTCTTCAGAAGTTCCCAAAGCCAGATGCCAGTTCATACGTGCTTGTTTCCATTTATCGAACCATTCTTTCTGTGTGCCGGGACGAACGAAGAATTGCATTTCCATTTGTTCGAACTCACGCATCCGGAAAATAAATTGACGTGCAACGATTTCATTTCTGAATGCTTTACCAATTTGTGCAATGCCAAACGGAATTTTCATACGTGCAGTTTTTTGCACGTTTAAAAAGTTTACGAAAATACCCTGTGCAGTCTCCGGACGTAAAAATAAATCAGTTGAATCTTCATCTACTGCACCTAACTTTGTACCGAACATCAGATTGAACTGACGCACATCCGTCCAGTTTTTAGAGCCTGAAACTTCGCATGCAATTTCATATTCTTCTATCAATTCTTTGTATCGCTTAAAATCAGCAGCTTCTGCTGCTTTGGAATATTCGGTTTCCAGCAAAACGCCTTTTGCATAATCGCGGCTTGCTTTTACTTTCTCTTCTTCGGTTGACTGAGATAAATTTTTCTTCGCTAATTCTTTTTCACCTTTCTCTTTTAGTTTGTCAATCTTCTCTTCCAGTAAAACATCTGCCCTATATCTTTTCTTGGAATCTTTATTGTCGATCAAGGGGTCAGAAAATGAATCTACGTGACCGGATGCTTTCCAGACAGTAGGATGCATAAAAATCGCAGAATCCAAACCAACAATATTTTCGTGCATTTGCACCATGCTTTTCCACCAGTATTCTTTAATATGGTTTTTGAGTTCCACACCAAACGGGCCGTAATCATAAACAGCACCTAAATTGTCATAAATTTCACTCGACGGAAATATAAATCCGTATTCTTTACAATGCGATACAATTTTCTGTAGATTTTCAACTTCTGCCATGGCACAAAGATAATTGTTGAACGGTAGAATTGTAGAATTGTAGAATGAAATAATTAAGAAATACCAAAAATCACGTATTTACATTAAGTTTAATTAATGGTATTTTGTTCTGAATTAAAAAGGTAAACGCATGAAAATGAAATTTTTGAATATTTTGTGTTTGTTCGTTATTGGAATAAACTCATTTGCACAATCTGATTATAAGATAGGCAATAAGAACAATGATGGCTTCACAAGTATTTATCATACTACTTACACAAAAGCGGCATCTTATTATCAAACCTCAACATCTGTCACCAGATATGGCTTGCTGGACGAAAAGACTCAAAAGATTATTTTACCGATGAAGTATGAATCAATATATAGTGCATATGAAGACGGTTTATATATTGTAGAGGATACATTGGAGAGATTCGGGCTTTATTCAGCAAAAACAAACAAATTTTTAGTGGAGCCAATGTATAATAAGGTTGATGCTTTCAGCGAAGGTTTGGCAACTGTACAAAAAAAAGTTCGGGGCAATGATGGTTATGATGATTATTTATATGGTGCAGTAGATAAAAAAGGAAAACTGGTGATAACAGATACATTTCCTTTTCTGGGAAATTGCAGAGACGGATTGCTGTGTTTTGAACAAAATAATAAATTTGGATTCATTAACGCGCAAAGCAAAATGGTGATACCACCTGTTTATAAAGAAATCAGCAATTTTGCGAATGGCCTGGCACCTGTTGCTTTGGCAAGCTCATTCAAATACGGATATATTAATGCACAAAACGAATTTGTAGTGGAACCAAAATATGCAAATGCAGAAACATTTTATAATGGCTACGCAACTGTACATGCTTCTAAAGAATATGGCTCTACAAAAGGTTCATACGGTAAAGACAATGTAGGTGTAATTGATACAAAAGGAAATGAAGTGATACCGCCTGTATATGAGTATGTGTCCATAAAAAAGGATGGTGGCATATTTAGTGTAATGAAGAACGATAAATTTGGGTTGATTGACAGCACGGGAAAAATTATTTTACCAACAGAGAACAAAAACATTGGTGAATTTTATAATGGCATTGCAAGAGTAGAAAAAACAGTAGGCATGTATGGTCTTGTAGATACAAAAGGAAAGTGGTTATTGCCGGCAGATTATAATGAACTTAGTGCATTGTACAACAGTGCAGGATATTATGCAAAAAAAGACGGGAGATATACGACCTATGATAAAAATATGAAGGTAATTATTGCCGCAGATTCAGCGAGGAGAATAATCGTCAGCAAAAAAAATATAGCATATATTTCTGATAACTCGGTAAAATTACATGATGTTTCAGGAAAGAAAATAAAAACAATTAATCAGAAGAATGTTGACATATACGGAACTGCTTTTTACAGTAATGATGATTCTTTGAAAGTGCCTTATTTCAAATTAATAAGTTTATACAATCTAAAAACCAATGCAGAAAAAGAATTAGATATAAAAGATTTATCTGATTTTAATGAAGAAGGAGTTTTTGCAGGAAAAAACGGAAGCAAGTGGACATTTTATGATTTTACAGGAAAAAAATTGTCTGATAAATCTTTTGAAAATGCAGTTAACTTCTCAGAAGGTATATGTGCTTTACAGGAATCTTCTTACAGTAAACCTTATTTAGCAGATAATTCATTCAATAAGATAGCAGAGCTTACTACTGTTTTTTACGGACCTTATTCTGAAGGACTGGCAATGTCAAAAAGCCAGTATGGCATGCTTTATTATTTAGATAAAACTGGTAAAACACAATTTTCAATATATGCGACAGATGGCACGGCTTGTAAAAATGGCAGAATCAAAATTAAGGATGGGGATAAGTTTTATTTTGTAGATAAGAGTGGAAAAAACATTAATAATACTACCTACCAAAGCTTAGGAGATTTTTCAGATGGACTTGCAGTTTTCAAAACTAATAATAAAACCGGCTTTATGGATACGACGGGAAACACTATTATTTCTCCTTTATATGATGAAGCCAGCGGATTTTATAATGGTGTGGCCATTGTAAAAAAGGACGAAAATTATTTTTTAATCGATCATAGCGGAAGACCAATAGATAATTATAAATATTTATCAGCGCTGGAGCCAACAAGTGGAACTTTTCCTGTGAAAAAAGCAACAGGGTTTGGTCTGATAGATTCAAAAGGAAAAACTATTATTGATTTTAAATATGACCAGGTGATATCGTTAAGTGAAGGAATGGCATGGGTTCAGAAAAATAAAAAATGGGCGATTGTAAATTCAGCAGGAACGGAACTTACCCCATTTGATTATGATGGTGGAACACCGTATGAAAATGGTTATGCAAAAGTATATAAAAATGGAAAAGCAGGATTAGCAGATAAAACAGGAAAATTAATTTTACCTTTAGAATATTCTCAAATGAGCAAAGTATATAACGGCATGATTGTAC
>JAYVPA010000175.1:0-15933 GCA_043757615.1 Sphingobacteriales bacterium
CGCATTAAACAATGAAACGTTTCTATTCAAATAATATCCAATCAAATTTCATTTACTTAGAAAATGAAGAAGCGCAGCATTGCACAAAAGTATTACGTTGCAAAGAAAATGATAAGGTTGAAGTGTTGAATGGCAGCGGAATTTTGTACGAAGGAATTATCTCTTCTATTCAAAAACATGAAGTACAGATTACTATAGAGAAAATCCTGAAAGAATCAACAGAAAATACGAATAAACTTTCTATCGCTATTTGTCCGACTAAAAACCCGGCACGTATTGAATGGTTCTTGGAGAAAGCTACAGAAATCGGAATTATAAATATTTATCCAATCATTTCGGACAGAACGGAAAAACAAACGATAAAACAGGAACGGTTACAACAAATCATTATCTCAGCAGCAAAACAAAGCGGACAATTATTTTTTCCAACACTACATCCTATTCAATCCTTAAAAACATTCTACAATTCTCTAACTCAACAATTCAATAATTATTATATCGCGCATTGTGAAGACGATAAGCAACATTTAAAAGATATTTACAAAAAAAATGAATCTGTATTATTGTTAATCGGACCTGAAGGTGATTTCACAAAAGAAGAAGTGCAAATGGCTGTTAACAAAAATTATATTCCCGTTTCCTTAGGAAACTCTATTTTACGTGTAGAAACAGCGGGGGTGGCAGCTTGTGTGATGGTGCAAATGATGAACGATTAAAAGCAAAACGTCATTGCGAACAAAGTGAAGCAATCTCTTAAATTAAACAGATTGCTTCCTGTCTGCCAACAGGCAGGCGTGCCTCGCAATGACGAAAAAAAAAACAAAAAAATGAATCAAAAAATAAAATATCGATTCTTAATTTTTTGCTTATTCCTTATTCCTTTATCCTTATTCTCACAGGTAAAGACAACTGCAAAAATTGGCTTAATGAAATATAAAGGCGGCGGTGACTGGTATGCAAATCCTACCTCATTACCAAACCTTGCAAAATTTTGTAATCAGCAGTTGAACTTGAATTTAAGTAGTGACATTGATGAAGTGGAACCGGGCAGTGCAGAATTATTTAACTATTCATTCGTGCATATTACCGGACACGGAAATATTATTTTCACTGACCAGGAAGCTGATAATTTACGCACCTATTTAACCGGCGGCGGATTTTTACATGTTTCAGATAATTACGGCATCGACCCATTTATACGTAAATCCATGAAAAAAGTTTTTCCGGAACTGGAGTTTGTAGAACTTCCATTCTCCCATCCTATCTATCATCAGAAATTCGATTTCCCAAACGGCTTGCCAAAAATTCATGAACACAACGGAAAACCTGCACAAGGTTTTGGTCTGATTTATCAGGGTAGATTAATTTGTTTTTATGATTATGAATGTGATTTAGGCGATGGTTGGGAAGACCAGTCAGTTCATAAAGATCCTGAAGAAACACGATTGAAAGCATTGAAAATGGGTGCTAATTTGGTACAGTATGCTTTTACGAAATAATAGTAACAATGTACCAATTAATTAATTCTCATATACCTTCATCGGTACATTTAGCATATTGATACATTGATACATTATTACAATCCATTTCCGATATTACTTAACCCGTTGCTGTTTAAACCTCCGAAAATCCCTGTATCGAAAAAGCCTTTTTGTTTCTGCAGTTTCAGCCAGCTGAATTGTTGTGAAGTAACATAAATCGTCATGTAAAATCCTTTCTGAAAACCAACCGGTGTCCATTTAAATTCCATTTGCCAGCAATGCAAATCACGTATCACAGAAATATCCGTTCGTGTTATACTCTTATTCGTAACATCAAAACCGGAAGAAATATTTATTTTCCATTTCTTCGTGATATTAAAATCCAATCCTAACGCTAATGTTTGTGTAATAACAGATGTGTCTTTCTTATTGTATTTAAACCGTGACAGATTTAAACTGTACTGATAATTGACAGCCCATGGAATTGAGAAATTATAGTATCCCCTTTCATAAACATTCTTTTGATAAAACTGATTATTGATGCCTTGCGTTTCGAGTAAAGATCGATTCACAGCATCCTGCTCATTCAATCCTTTTTTAGAATGTACGCTACCGCTCAATGACACATTCATACTCGTTAATCTGAAAAAACGTTTCCTTTCTTTCCAGTAAAACTGGTCAGTTTGCCTTCCCAAACTATCAATAGAATATGGATCCATACTGACATTCATACTCATGTTCAGTTTGTCTGTGATGTGTGTACTTGCACTTATGTTCATAGGACTTAAACGTTTGGTCAGAAGATTATAACTCATACCAAAAGACAAATTATCCAGCAGCGTAATTTTCTTCGTATGATTGACAGAATCTTTTTTAGAATACACTTTTATTTCTAACGTATTTGCAAAACTGACACCGATATTTCCCTGTTTGGTGGATGGTGTGATTCCGTTATTCTGAAAAATAGAATAGGTGCCAACTGTACCGATACTATCCGTCTGTACGGTACGATTGTATCGCCATATTGGTTTTGTAAAATCAGGACTAAAACTAAAATTAAGACTTGGTCTGAATGTATGTCTTATCGCTTTTAGCTTAGTATTTTTAAATTGAAACAAACCAAACAACTGTGTATTGAAACTTGTATTGAAATTAAAATCACGATATGATTTAAATCCGTATTTAGTTTCTGAAATTGCCTGATTATAAAAAGTATCTATCCTTCCGGTTTCATCATTTTTTTGTGCAAGAAAGTCATGGTATGTTTTATTGATATAACTAAAATACCAGTTTTCCCTGTAGTTAAATCCGACATTCAGATTAAGATATTTTGCCAGCGTAAAATTTCCCGAAATAGGTAAAGTATGTGTGATGCTGTTACGCATATCTTTCAGTGTCTTTATAGTAAAGAAAGTGGAATCTGTTGCATTCAGCTGATTAGATGCAAACATATCATAAGAGAAACCGATGTTTTCATACCACTTACGTTTGGTGACTGCTATCTTGCGCTGAAACGGATTGATGCGCGTTACGTTAAATGAAATCTGAGGCAATGACAACGAAATTTGCTTGGACTGTGTATTCTGAACCAAACTCGTATTAATTGCAATTCTGTAAGGTTTATTCGGCCAGAATTTACTGTAAGAAATATTAGAAGAAAAGTTTGTAGCTAATACACTTTGCGGGTCTCTGGAATTCAGCAACTGGAAAGATTTACTGCTGACAATATTCAGGTTGATATTAAAACTGCTGTTGAACATTTTCTTCGGATCAAGATTCATCTGCCATTGTACTCCAAAATTTAATGGTGCTTTTTGTCGCTTTGGATTAAAGCGCTCATACTGCGAACCACCTCTCTGCTGATTAATATTGAAACTAAAATTGCCCGTAAATTTATAGATTTTTTTGTATGCAAGATTTGTGTGTAAACCCCAGCTCCCGAGTGTGTAAACATCAGCTGTTGTTGTCAAAGCCAGTTGTTCATTTATTTTCCAGAAATATCCGATGTTATTCAGGAAGAAACCTAACTCGTTACTTTGTCCGTAAGTAGGCATTATCAAACCTGTTCCTTTTGAATGAATGGAAGGAAGCATTGCAAATGGCAAAAACAAAGGCGTTCGGACACCGGCAATTACTACATCAGCAGGCTTTCCTACAATAATTTTATCTTTAATTACTTTTGCCTTTCCAATTTCAACGTAAAAATGCGGCTCATCCAGATCACACGTTGTATAACGTGCATTCTTGATGTATAAAGTATTTGAATCTATTACTTTCACTTGTTCACCATGCAAATAGCCTTCCAACTCTTTCATCACCAGCCCTGAACTTTTACCTTTCTTGGTTTTGAAATTGAATTTTGCTTCATTCGCCACATACTCACCGCTTGCATCTTTAAACTCTACCCGTTTTATTGCACCTAAACTATCATCATAAGTTGCTTTTGCATAAACTTCACTGCTATCCCAGTTAAATTTAATAAAGCCGGCAGCCATATCCATTTGCTGATATTTTATACTTGCTCTTCCATATAAATAAACCGTTTTGTCCGGAATATCATAGATGATAGAATCTTCTGCTTTATATTTCACATTGTCATCCAAATCATTTTCAGCAATTTTTATTGTTTTGACATCCACATTTGTGGAATCTTTAAAAACTGAATCTGCAGGTGATTTTAGTATTTTTGGCTTTAAGTTTTTTTGTTCACTGGTGTCGTTCATGATTTTAGTGCTGTTTTGTAGTTCTTCTTGAGAAAATAGATTTACAGACATAAAAATTATGAACAGAAAAAAAATAAACCGCTTATCCAAAATAAAGTACAACAACTATAAAATATTCTTTTACTTAATGAGTTTCAAATGTATGCTTAAAACGTCAAAAATACGGATTGCTTGCTTAATATTATTATTATCTATTCACACTATTGGACAATGTCTATCCAAAGCTGCCGGCAGTTATAAAATGAAGACCATTGTTTTAGATGCAGGTCATGGCGGTCACGATACAGGCTGCCACGGTCCGACAGGTTCTTACGAAAAAGATGTTACATTAAGTGTTATTTTGAAATTAGGTAAGTTAATTGAGCAGAAATATCCTGATATTAAAGTGTTGTATTCAAGAAAAACAGACGTTTTTATTCCATTGCAGGACAGGGCATTACTGGCAAATAATAATGATGCTGACCTTTTTTTAAGTGTGCACTGTAATGCGAATCCTAATAAATCTGCATATGGGACGGAAACCTACCTAATGGGTTTACATGTATCTCAGGCAAATTTAGATGTGGCAAAACGGGAGAATGCCGTTATTAAGCTGGAAGATAATTACGAAAAAACATACGAGGGTTTTGACCCAGAATCTCCGGAAGCGATGATTGCACTTTCACTGGCGCAAAATGCCAATATTGAACAAAGCAGCTTTTTGGCAAGCAAAGTACAGGAACAATTAACAACCAAATTGAATCGATTTAACCGCGGTGTAAAACAGGCAGGATTTTGGGTGCTTTACAGAACTACTTGCCCGTCTATCCTAATAGAAACAGGCTTTTTGACGAATAAAACGGAAGAAAAATATTTAACAGACAATGATGGACAGGACGAATTAGCCGGTGCTATTTTCCATGCTTTTGAAGATTATAAAACTACTGTGGAAAAAGGTAATAAACTGACGCCGCCGGTTATTGAAAACCAGGAAAATAATACCATTAAAGATACAGACAAAGATGAACCTGTTATTGAAACGAAACCTATAATTTCCACACCAAAAAATACAACTCTTGTAAAACAAGCTCCCGAGCCAAAAGAAACTATCGTAAAAGGAATTATCTATAAAGTACAGATAAAATCAACTCCAAAGTTATTATCTAAATCAGATAAGGCATATGACCTGTATAATAATCTGAAATATGAGAAAATAAATGGGGTTTACAAATATGCCTACTCACCTTTTAATGATTACAAGTTAGCTGCAAAAGTATTAAAAAAAGTTAAGGCATCCGGCTACAAAGATGCATTTATCATTGTAATCAAAGACGGTAAAAGATTATCTGTCTCACAAGCAAAAAAGTATTTAAACTAAGCATTTATATTCATCCTTATAGTTAGCTTAATCTAGGAAGTAAGAATATTATATTTTTCTCCTTATATTTGGTGACCTTAAAACCAGACCTCCTTGGAAAATAAAAATGAAATATTAGTTGGCGCACTTACCATATTTGGCATTGCAGCATTTATTTTAGGCTTTAAATTCTTGCAGGGCGACAGCATATTCAGCAGAAGCAAATATGTTTATATCGCAGCAGACAGAACAAGTAATATTACGGCTTCAAATTCTGTATTAGAAAATGGAGTTCCTATTGGTCGTGTAGATAATATAGTGCTTTCTAATAGTCCGAAATATTTACACAAAGCCATCCTTGCCTTAAAATTAGATAAAGATGTAGTAATTCCAACAAACAGTACATTTGTCATTTACGGTGTAGATAACCTTGGAAAAATGGCTATCGGCCTGGTACGTGGTAATGGCGACAAAGATGCTACTGAAAAGGACACATTGCCTTGTCTGGTAAAAGGTGACCCGATTGCACAAATCTCTGACCTGGCAGTTTCATTAAAACCAAAATTAGACAGCCTTTTAAATTCTTTCACTGCCCTTTCAACTAACCTGAATGCACAACTTGGTTCAGGAGAAAATAGTTTATTAAAGAGAGCAGTTTCTGATTTAAGTGTAACATTGAAATCCGTAAATAAACTTGCTGCAAATGCGGATAAAATGGTTACGACATTAAATACCACTTTAACAGATAATAAATCAAACCTGGATGGTATTCTTAAAAATGTAAATTCTCTTACTGCAAAATTCAATGGCGAAACAGGAAAAATAGATTCTATCCTAACCAACTTCCAGACATTATCAGGAAAAGTTGCTTCACTGGATTTAGCATCAACTATGGAATCTGCAAAAGGAACTTTAGAACAATTAAAAAAGACATTCTCCCTAATTAATGACGGTGACGGCACTATTTCTAAATTACTGAAAGAAGACGGCGCTTATAAAGATATTGAGAAAACATTGCAGTCGCTGAGCGCAGTGCTGACTGATTTAAAAGCAAATCCCAAGAAATATATCAGCTTGTCTTTAATCGACAAAACTAAAACGTTTACATTCACCGATACTTCTGTACAGCAGTTTTTACAAAATAATCCGAAAGCTGCAAAGCAAGTCAAAACCAAATAGTCCAGAATGAGTTGTGAATAATAAAACTAAAAAAATATTACCTTAGCCATTGTATCCGCAATGGCTATTTTATTTGATAAATATTGAAAGCAAATAAACTATATCATATCATCTTAACGAAGCGAAGAATAAAAACAAGTCTTGGTGCTTGTTTATGCTTATTACTATTTAATTCGTATGCGCAAAAATCTATTTATTTTCCTCCGCCGCCAAAAGATACTTCTCACAAAAAGAAAATTGAAATCATAAAATCCGATTCACTTTTGTATGAAACAAAGGAACTAGGAAAATACCGGAAGCTGATTGGAAATGTAAAATTAAGACATAATGATGCCCTTATGTATTGTGACAGTGCCATCATTGATATCGACGCAAATTACATGACTGCTTATGGCAAACAAGTACATATACAAAAAGGTGATAGCACGGATGTCTGGGGTAACTTCCTTGAATATTTCGGTGACCAGAAATTAGGTCGTTTAACAGGGATGTGTTCGATGCGCGATAAGACGATGATATTGACTGCACCTGAATTAAATTATAATACAGAAACAGATTTAGGTTCTTACATGAGCGGCGGCAGAATTGTAAATAAAGAAACAACCATCACCAGTGCGATCGGCTATTACTATCATCAAAAAAATGAAGCCGTGTTTTATGGAGATGTAATTTTAAAAACTCCCGAAAGAACTATTTACGCAGATTCGATGCGTTATAATACAGACAGAGAGATTGCATATTTTATTACAAAGACAACCATCATTGATAAAGACAGTAATATTATTGAAACTAACAGCGGATATTATGATACCAAAACAGAAAAAGCTGTTTTCGGGAATAACGCAGTAATTCATAAGGGCGATGCATCTATTAAAGCAGAAACGATTGATTACGACAATAAAACAAAATTAGGTATTGCACAAGGAAATGTTGTGTTTTCCAATAGCTCGGAACGTACAACTATCTTAAGTAATTATGTTTTTTCTGATGAAAGTAAATCGTACATAAAAGCTTATAAAGATCCGCTGATGATGAGTGTTTCTGAAGATCAGAAAGATACTATGTTCTTAAGTGCTGATACCTTACTCACGTATAAAATTCCAAGAGCTGATACAATATTTTATAAGGATTCTATAAAAACGGATTCTATTATTGTTATGAAAATCAAGAATGATTCCATAAAAATTTTGCAGGCATTTTATCACATGAAAATGATTCAGGGTGAAATGAGTGCGAGTGCCGATTCCTTATATTATTCGGAACAGGATTCTATTTTCAAATTGTATATTAACCCTGTTTTATGGATGGATTCTACTCAAATTTCCGGCGATTCCATTTATTTGTATAATAAAAATAAAGAGATAAACAGGGTTGATATTTTCAATAATGCTTTCATCATAAATCTGCAGGATCCTAATGTCTACAATCAGATAAAAGGTAAGTTTATGCAGGCATTTATCAGCAACAAAAAAATACAAAAGGTTGAAGTAGACGGCAATGCAGAAAGCATTTATTTTATAAAGGATAAAGGTGCTTATAATGGTGCCAATAAATCTACTTCAGGATTTATTACTGTTTCTTTTAATCACGATAAGGAAAACAATGAAGTAAACAGAATCAAATTAACAGGAACACCCGAAGCTGAATTCACACCAATGAAAAAAATAAATCTGGAGTCTTTCAGACTGGAAGGTTTTCATTGGTACGGCAACCGGCAACCGCATTCAAAATACGATGTCATTCGTGATAAAAGCCAGTATGAAAAATATTTAGAAGGACAGCCAGTAAAGAAGATAGCTGTTGAAGAAGAAAAATAAGAAGATATAAAAAAAATGGGTAGAAAATTCTTTATTATATTTCCTTTTCTTTTGATGATAATTGGTTTTATTGGAATGATTAAAACTTTATTTATTAATGATAATAATGAATCATCTTTATTATTCAGTGATATTCGTGGATTTGTGGTTGATTCAAATGAAAATATTTATATAGGTTTAGAGTTATATGGTAAGGTCCAAGTATATAATAAAAATGGTAAGTTTTTGCGTGTATGGACAACGGATTGTAATCAATCTTATCTTGAATTAACGAAAGAAGATAATATATTAATTACATCAGAAAAATGTAGGGAACAATATACTTATAACTCTTTGGGGAAATTATTAAAGACCATTAAAAAAGATGATTCTTTTAATATCTCAATTCAGAATAATTGGAATACATTTACAAGTAAGAAAGGTAAAATTTACAGGATAAATAAAACATATAACATTGTGCAATCATATCATGAAAAGCAAACGATTGTAAGTCAAAGTTTATATCTAAAAGTTTTTAAATGCACATTTTTATACTGGATAATTTCTGCAACAGGCATTCTGATTGGCGTATATGATGGATATAAAAAGGGTTTAATCCAAAAAAATTGGTAGCCTAATAATTATCAATAGATTCTCTATTACACCTTGTCCTTCTTCTTAAGATTTGCTTTTTCATTTTCCAGCCAATCATTCACTACTTCCTTAGTCAATTCTAAATGAGCATCTGAAATAATTTTCATCGCTTCCTGGTTGTTCAGAATCTCCTGTTCAATTTGTGCTTTATCTAAATTAGTGTAAAGTGTAAGTTTCTTATTCAGCTCATGATTACGCTGATTGATATTTTCTAATACAGTAAGTTCAATCTCATGTTCTATGTTTTTCAGTTTCTCATCGTATGGACCTCTCGCTGAAAATAATTTTGAAAACACAGGTGCTGTTTCAATACAAATAAATAACAACATGATAAAAAAGCTTGGCAGTTGCGGTAATTTTTCCAATCCGTCCAATCTCGCCATCAAACCATCATAACCGCTAATTGCAGGCTGCGCTTTCGCCACTGCTGTATCGCGTTTTTCTTTTGTTTCGAGTATCTGTTTTTCCCGTGCATCAATTAACGGCTGATATTTTGCCTGCAAATCTTTCATCTCCTGCTCTATCTTATCATACTGCATTTTCTTTTCTTTAAACACAGGGCCTTTTCCTAATTTATTGGTACCACGCGTTCCTTCTGCTTCGCCGATAAATGCGGTATACAGGGAATCTCTCGATGTTGCAGCTTTTGCTATTTCATTTTTATACAAATCAATCTCGCTTCTTAAACTATCCATAACAGGATTATATTGCTGTTCGGTTTTGCGTTGTGTTTCTAACGCAAACTCACGT
Organism: Sphingobacteriales bacterium; assembly: GCA_043757615.1. Taxonomy (GTDB): domain Bacteria; phylum Bacteroidota; class Bacteroidia; order Chitinophagales; family JADIYW01; genus JADJSS01. The sequence continues at coordinate 9,920 of JAYVPA010000175.1, forward strand.
TGCTGCTCTTCTACTTTCTGAGTGATTTCTTTTTCAAATATTTTTAACTCCAGTGGTTTAGAAATTACAATGGCTAAAATAAATGCTAAAATTATTCTCGGAAGCACCAGTTTAAATTCATTCCAGAATTTATCTTCTTTACGCAACGTAGAAACGATAAATCTGTCTAAATTAAAAATCACAAAACCCCATATCATTCCGAATGCAATGGCAGGATATAGATTTTTAAAAACTGTAAACAATGCATAACCGCCTGACAGTGACGCCAGCAAACCGGTAAAGAAAACCGTCGCTCCAATTCCTACATATTTATTTTGTTCGGAATGCGGACAATCACGCAGGATATCAGAATTAGCACCGGAGCACCACCAGAAAAATTTCGTAAAGCCACTGATTTGTCTTATTGGTATCTGTGTATGATTTTTTATTTCTTCCATGTCTTTGCTTTTATTTGTTTGACGTCATGGCGAGGAACGAAGCCATCTGTTTAAATTGTACCGAATGCTTTCCGCCAGCTGGCGGAGAAACAATGACGTTAGTGATCATAATGTTTACGAATAGTTTGAATAATATCTTTAATCTTATAATTGTCTCTGAATGAATTCTCAAGCTTATCAAATATTTTACTTTTAAATGACATCACATTGTCATTTCGAGCAACACGAGAAATCTTGCTAAAATCTAAATCAATATTTACCGGCTTCACCGTTGTATTATCTTTCTGAATCTGAATGACACTTGGAATCTGCAGCGACGGAAAATTAATCATATCCAATTTTTGAATAACCGGAATCTGTGTCTTGAATAACTCAATATTATTCGTAGAAATTTCGGGCATTGGAACCATCAGCTTTTCCATTACAGGCACCGGAAAAACACGCACAAAAAATTCTTTCTCATCTGCATAATTTCTGTTTTTCGCAGATATCTTATACTTTGTATTCTCTGTAGGATAAAATTCCTTTTTACCAATCGCCTGCACATAACCAACACCATTAATAGAAATCCAGTCTGCATTCAAAACATTCCAGTGCAGTTCAATAGTCTGTCCGTTTAAAATTCCATACTGATTTGAATATTCTCTCGGCGATTGCATTTCCAAACGTCTGTTCAGACGAGTGTCAATCACATATAAAGTATAAGAAATAATAGGCTCTGATAAATTTTCAGAAAGTTCTTTTGAGTGAAATTCATCCAAACTATCACTATCCGGAGATTTCTTCCTGAAAACTGCCCACGCAAGAATTGCCAGAGCCAAAATTATTAGAATAGTGGTCGTCAATGGTGTTTTTACTTTTTACTTACTACTATCAAATACGTCGGAATAAACTAAAAAGTATTACAGGAAGTTCCGAAAGTAGAAATATTAAGAGAATTTAAGAATTTCAACCTCGTAGGTTGAAAAAAGATTCTGCCAATTTGTCACTTTTAGTTATTTTTCGTACATTTGCCGTCCATTTCTCATGAACGAGCTTTTAGATTATATTGACAAGAAAAAACATGACGAAACACGTCAGGGTGAAGCCTTAGATTTGCCTTTAAATGAATCTAAATTCAAGAATAATAAGTATTTCTATATAGAAAGCTATGGTTGTGCAATGAATTTCAGCGACAGCGAGATAGTGGCGTCTATTTTATCTAAAAACGGTTTTGGTATTACGACGAATATTTTTGAAGCTGATTTAATTTTGCTCAATACCTGTTCTATCCGTGAAAAAGCAGAACAGACTGTTAGAATGCGATTAACGGAAATAAATCAGATTAAAAAACAAAAACCTGGTTTGTTAGTGGGAGTTTTAGGTTGTATGGCTGAGCGCTTGAAATCGAAATTTTTGGAAGAAGAAAAATTGGTAGATATTGTTGTTGGTCCGGACGCATATCGTTCCTTACCAGAATTATTGGAGGAAGCGGAAGGCGGACAAAAAGGTATAAATGTTTTATTATCTCGCGATGAAACGTATGCGGATATTTCACCGGTACGATTAGACAAAAATGGTGTTACGGCATTTGTTTCCATCATGCGTGGCTGCGACAATATGTGTTCATTTTGCGTAGTGCCTTTCACGCGTGGCCGTGAGCGTAGCAGAAATCCTGAAACAATCATAAAAGAAGCACACGATTTGTTTGAAAGGGGATACAGAGAAGTTACCTTGCTCGGACAAAATGTAGATTCTTATAAATGGAAAGGTGAAGAAAATCATTCCAATAAAGAAGCGGAAACATTAATGAACTTTGCGCAATTATTAGAAGCTGTAGCAAAAGTAAATCCGTTGTTGCGTGTTCGTTTCTCTACTTCTCATCCTAAAGATATTTGCGATTATGTATTGCACACGATTGCGAAATATAACAACATCTGCAACTATATACATTTGCCGGTACAATCGGGAAGCTCTGCTTGTTTGGAACGTATGAATAGAACATACGACAGAGAATGGTATATGAATCGTATTGATGCAATTAAAAAAATAATTCCTGATTGCGGAATTTCTTCTGATGTGATTGCAGGATTTTGCGAAGAAACGGAAGATGAACATCAGGATACTATTTCATTAATGGATTACGCGCAATATGATTTCAGTTATATGTATTATTATTCTGAACGACCCGGCACATTAGCAGCCAGAAAATATACGGATGATGTTCCATTGGAAACAAAAAAAAGAAGATTAGCAGAAATCGTGGAAGTACAGTATCAGTTATCCTTAAAAAGTAATTTAAAAGATGTTGGCAAAACATATGAAATATTGATTGAAAAAGTTTCTAAGAAAAGTGAGCAAGAATTATGCGGCAGGAATCAGCAAAACAAAGTGATTATTTTTCCGAAAGGAAATCATAAAATTGGCGATTACGTAAACGTATATGTAGAAAGCGCAAACAAAGCAACATTGAAAGGAACTGTGATTGACAATTGACGATTAACAATTAACGATGAAACTAGTTGTAATTTTTTATCGTTATCATTTATTGTTAATCGTACATCGTTAATCGTTAATTAAAAAAATGGAATTACAATCAGTAAAACAACGGTTTGGAATCATAGGTAACGCATCTGCGCTCAACAGAGCTTTGGAAGTGGCTGTGCGCGTAGCTCCTACTACTTTATCTATATTAATCACCGGCGAAAGCGGTGTAGGTAAAGAAGTGTTTTCACAAATCATACATAATTTATCAGCGAGAAAACATGAGAATTTTATTGCAGTCAACTGCGGCGCAATTCCTGAAGGCACTATAGACTCTGAATTATTCGGTCATGAAAAAGGCTCCTTCACGGGTGCGCACGATAAACGCAAAGGGTATTTTGAAACCGTAAATGGCGGTACTATTTTCTTAGATGAAATCGGTGAAATGCCAATCGGCACGCAAGCCCGTTTATTGCGTTTGCTGGAAAGCGGTGAATTTATTAAGGTAGGTTCATCGGTTGTACAAAAAACGGATGTGCGCGTAATTGCTGCTACGAATGTGGATTTACCTAAGTTAATAAGACAAGGAAAATTCAGAGAGGATTTATATTATCGCTTGAACACCGTTCCTATTTTCGTTCCGCCATTACGTGAACGCAAAGAAGATATTGCTGTTTTATTCAGAAAATTTGCTTCTGACTTTTCAGAAAAATACAGAATGCCACCGGTTCAGTTAGCTGAAGATGCGAGACAATTATTAATAAATTACAGATTCCCCGGAAATATCCGTGAATTAAAAAATATTGCCGAACAAGTTTCTGTATTGTCAAAAGATAAAGTAGTAACGAAATTAGAACTGGCTAAATTCATTCCGAATATAGATGTTTCAAATTTGCCTGCAGTAGTTAATACAAACGAGTCTTCAACTTTTACAGACAGGGAATTATTATACAAAATGATTTTTGACATCAAACACGATTTGAATGATTTGAAAAGTTTTGTGTGGAAAATGAGTAATGGAAATTATGATGCATCCAAAATTGATTTCAGCGATGTTGCAAATATTGAACATGCTTCAAATCCTTCAAATGCTAATGTCTTTACAAAACAATTACCTCTTGTTGAAACAAATAACAATCCAACTATTATTCTGAACGAGGAACCTCAGTATGAAGAAGAAAGTATCGAAAATAGTTTGTCTTTAGCTGATATGGAAAAAAGCATGATACTGAAAGCGCTGGAAAAACATCGGGGAAAACGCCGTGATGCTGCATTAGATTTAGGAATTTCAGAACGAACCTTGTACCGAAAAATAAAAGAATACGAGTTAGAAGACTAAATGATTTGAAGATGAGTTAATTTGAAAATTTGAAAATGAAAAACACAATAAAATCATACTTTATATTTCATTCCATTATCAGACATGATGTTGGAATAAAATCCATTTTCAAATTTATAGCACTCAGTTTAATATTAACAATATCATCCTGTAAAATCTATCGTTTTACAGATGCAAGTGTAGACCCTAACTGGAAAACATTTGCAATGGCGCAAACGATAAACATTGCAACTTTACAAAATCCGAATGCTGCGCCCACTTTTACAGAAAGTATTAAGAATAAATTTTTACGTGACACGCGTTTAGTATTAGTTCGTGAAAGCGGTGATCTGGAATTCAGTGCAACTATAACAGAATACAATATTGACCCTGTAGATATAACAAATACTGAGACTACAGCCCAGAACAGGTTAAATATTTCTGTAAGAATAGATTGTGTAAACAAACGTGATAATTCTAAAAGTTTTTCGCAGACATTCAGAGATGGAGAGAATTATGATGCAAATAAACAATTTTCCGAAGTAGAAAATAGTTTATTAAATACTATATTTGACAGATTGGTTCAACAAGTTTTCAATCGTACATTTGGTAACTGGTAACATGAGTTTTCAATTACACGACATATTATCTAATCCTGTGCTGCTAAAAGAAGTGCCGGATGAAACATTGCAAAAATGGATTCAGCAGTATCCATATGTTGCTTTGTTTCATTTATATTCCTTAAAAAGAAAACGGAATTACAGCGAAACCGATATTCATCATACTGCTTTTTATTTCAACAACAGGGAAAAATTATTCAATTTATTGAATGATAAACAGTTTGAATCCAGAACTAAAACTTCATACGATAAGCCAAATATTGTTCAGCCGATAATTGAAGAACAAAAAACAATAATGTCATTAGTAGAACCAACTATTGAAGAAGAGAAGAAAATAATTGATTTCACAAAAAAAGAAATTAAGAAAGAAGAGATTGTTGAACCTATAGAAGAAAATATAATTTATGAAGAAACCGAAGAAGTTGAAAAAGCTGAGCTTGTAGAAGCTACGGAACATAAAACTGAGCGGGCATTAACTGATGAAGTTTTAGAAGAAATAAAAATAGAGCCGGTTGTTGAAGAAACGAACAAACCTATTTTCATTCCGGATCCCGACAAACCACTTTCTGTCGCTGATCGTATAATGCTGGAAATCCAGCAACTGAAAGAAGAAAGAGCCAGAAATGAGAATCAAAAAACTGAACTTGTTGAGACTGAGCTTGTCGAGACTGAGCTTGTCGAAGTCAAAGAAGAAATACAAAATATTTTGCCGCCGCCTATTCCTATTGTAATAACAGAAAATCTGTTTGCCGACAGGCAGGAAAGCAAAGAAGTAGAAACAGTTATTGAAGATGATGTAAAAGAAGGTTTTACTAAAGAGGAAACAGAACAAAAAGAAAAGAATGTATTAATTGACGAAGTATCTATAACTGCCCTGGAAGAAATAAAAACACCAGCAATTATTGAAGGAAAAATTGAATTACCGTTTGAAGAAGAGAAAACAGATCACTTCGTACAAGAACAAAAGATTGAACTTGTGGAGACTGAGCTTGTCGAAGTCAAAGAAGAAATAAAACCACTTTCTATTCAAGATGAAGTAATAGCAAGAATCCAAAAATTAAAAGAAGAAAGAGAACGCAAACTCAGAGAAGAAACAGAAATACCTATTACTGAAACTCCCGAAACTAATCTTGTCGAAACTGAGCTTGTCGAAGTTCCGGTTGTAGAACAGAAAAC
>JAYVPA010000176.1:0-15805 GCA_043757615.1 Sphingobacteriales bacterium
AACCCATTCAACAACCAATTCATTTGTTCTGTATTTAAAATCGCATGACCATTTGGAACATTGTATTTATAATAATTTCCTTTCTTTGAAAATACTTCTGAATTTGGTGAACGTGTTGTTCTTGTATCTAAAAAGAAAACTTCGCAATTGCCATACACAAATGAATGATACGCCTGATCTTCTTTTTCTATATAACCCGGAAAGAAAGTATGTAAACCTTTAATCGCCATTTTGCGCAAGGAATCAGGATATAATATTTCACTGATAGTGGTGATATTATTTTTTTGTTCTGTTTCGCAGTAAGAATATGTTGAAAAATCATCACACACACCATCTTCATCGTCAAATACAAAATCAATTGGGGTAGTTTGCAGAAAGGATTTTAAGTTCGGCATATCATATCTTTTCTGATATAGTTCCGCCTGTCGTTCTAAACTTTCATCATAATAAAATTTATCATCCTTAAAATTATCAGGATACAACCAATCACCTAAATGCAAAAAGAAAGCAGGTTTATGTTTTTGCATTTCTACGAATATGGAATCATTATGATGTTGTTCTGTGCAAGAACCTAACGTAAAAGAAAAATGCGTTGTATCATTTGGTGATGGAAATGTTTTGAAAGAACCGGCAAAACTAATCTGATTTGTTGTAAATTCATTACTTATTGATTGTAATTCTACTTCATAAATGTACTCTGAGTTTGGTAATAAACTATCAAATTCAATTAAATTAATACTTCTCTTAAATGGATAAATTATTTCTTTTTGGTACAAAGGATTATTTTTTATGATATCATATAAATGGAAATCTGAAACATATAACTTTTTAATTGCTTCTAATCCATTCAGATAAATCACTACAATTCCTTGCTCTTGTAACATCTCTTCTTCATGATAGAATTTCAAAGTATCCATAATTACCGACAGACCAGAAGTGTCAGTCATTATTGCAATTCTTGCTGAATGATTCGTCACTGCACCAATAACTGGTCCTCCAATAATAGTTTGGGAAAATGAATTGATGCTATATAAATAACATATCGCTGTTATAACAATCAATTTTTTAGCAATACTGGCACGAAGATCCTGAAACAAGTTCAGGATGACGGCGTGCAAATTTGACTGTATGTTATTCTGTTTTACCATTATCTAAAAAAATTCTCACTACTCACCACTCACTACTCATTACTAATTCTTACTTTTGTATAAATCTACAAAATTTGTCGTTTCAGGATAAAATAATTTTTATAGTAGGCAATTCACGCAGCGGCACAACCATGATGCTGCGCATTTTTAACAATCATCCACAATTGATGGTATTGAATGAACTGCATTTCTTTGAACAATTATGGTCGCCTGAAGACAAAGGAAAACCTGTTTCTAAAGAAAAAGCTGTTGAATTAGCTTCTAAATTATTACTTACACAACGCGTCGGCTATATGACACACGACCAGGATTTCTCTAAGTTTAATTATGAAGCAAAATTATTAGTAAATGAAATTACTGACAAAGATATAACGTCAGAAGTGGTTTTCAATCACTTTACAAAGCGAGAAGTTGATATATATGGCAAATCAATAGTCTGTGAAAAGACGCCGCAAAATGTTTTTTACCTGAAAGAGATTTTTGAATTATATCCAAATGCAAAAGTGATAAACATGGTCCGTGATCCGCGCGCAATATTGTTATCACAAAAAAACAAATGGAACCGCAGAAACCTCGGCGGCGATTACATGACAAAAAAAGAAGCATTTCGTCTGCAAATAAATTATCATCCTATAACGCTAAGTAAATTATGGAACGGGGCTATTAATGCAGCAAATTTATTTAAAAAAGATACGCGTGTTATTTCTGTTCGATTTGAAGATTTGCTGGAAAATCCGGAAATAACTTTACAAACTGTTTGTCGGCATATCAATGTTGAGTTTGATAAAAATATGCTGAACATAACACAAGAAAGTTCCTCTTTAGAAAAAGACAGCAAAGAAATCGGTTTCAAAAAAGAACGTGCGAGCAATTGGAAAACCGGCGGTTTAAATACTACAGAACGTTGGATTTGTCAGATGATGTGTGCTGAAAATATGCAGCAATATAAATTTGAACAGGAAAAAATAAAACCAAACATTTTTTTATGGTTATATTATTATATCAGTTTTCCAGTAAAAATAAGTTTAGCATTGCTGATGAATTTAAACCGCATGAAAAACATAGTTGAAACATTAAAACGTAGAATGAGCTGATGTATAAATTTATCAAACAACATATTTTTAATTTAGATTTTGTCGCAGAAGAAAATTTTGACAACATTATTGATTCTATTATTGAGGAAGAAACTGATTCAAATCATTTTCCGGTTGTGATTACCCCAAATGTAGATTTGACGGTACATTTGAACCAAAATAAAGAAATACTTTCCGTTTTTCAACACGCCAGATTCATTTTACCGGATGGCGCGCCAATCATTTGGTTTTCAAAATTATTAGGAAGACCTCTTAAAAAAAGATTAGCCGGAAGTGATTTATTCCCATTAGTCTGGCGGACAGCCATGCATCATCACAAGAAAGTATTTTTAGTATTGCCGAATGAAGAGGTAAAAGCAAAATTAGCAGTAGAATATCCTGACGCACAGTTTTATATTCCGCCATTTTTTGATGCAACAAAAAAAGAGGTGGAAACAGAAGCACGCAACATATTTCCTTTGCTGCAACACCAACAACCGGATTTTGTATTTCTTGGTTTACGTTATCCGAAACAGGAAATGCTGATTGTAAATCTGCATGATAAGCTAAAAGATGCAAATTCAAAAATGCCCTTATTCTTTAATCTTGGTGCCTCTTATGAATTTTATACTGGGATGAAAAGCCGTGCACCGCTGTGGATGCAGAATATCGGACTGGAATGGCTGCACCGCTTTTTGGCAGAACCAAAACGTACATTCAGGCGGTATTTCTGGGATGATTTGTATATCTTTAAATTGTTTTTGAAAGAAATATTTAAGAAATAGAACACGGATTTTCAAGATTATTATGATTTAAATAAAATCACTTTAATCTGCTATATCATTATAATCTGTGTTCCATAAATTTATACTATGCAACACGGACTCGATGATATAGACTTAAAAATTTTATCCATCTTAATGCGTGATGCTAAAACGCCATATACAGATATTGCAAAACAACTATTTGTATCGAGCGGAACAGTTCATGTACGTATGAAAAAGATGGAAGAAATGAACATTATCAAAAGTTTTAATCTTCAATTAAATTATCAGAAATTAGGCTACGACATCACTGCCTTCCTCGGCGTTTACCTGAACAAAAGCTCGCAATATGACAAAGTTGCAAAAGCGCTGGAAGAAATTCCCGAAATAGTAGATGTACATTATACGACCGGAAACTATTCCATGTTTGTAAAACTGATTTGTAAAGACACAGATCATTTGCGAAAAATTCTGATGGATAAGATTCAAAAAATTGAAGATATCACACGAACAGAAACCTTTATTTCGTTGCAGGAAAGCATCAATCGTCCTGTTAAAATAGATTAACAGGTGTTAAACGATTCTTTACATAAAATAATATTTGCTATCTTCCGTTAGAAATTAAGCACTTAATTTTTGCAACATACAATGAATCGAATTCTTCCGTTTATTTTCTTTCTGTATTTTTCGTGTATTGCATTTTCGCAAAACCTTAATAAACACTACACTCCTAAAAATGCTATCAAGTTTTCTCCCAATGTAATTTTTGACTGGTCTGCGGGTTTAAAGACAAAGAAAAATATCTACAATAATACAAATTTAATTACCGGATTTAATGTCAGTTATCAGAGAAAGGATAAACTGGAAAATTATCATGATGTCGGATTTATAGTCGGAATTATTCCCGTAAACAGTAAGAATGTATCTTCTAAGTCAACTTATAACGGTAAACAATTTGGTGTAAAATATAATTACAAAATAGTTTACGCGAAATTTAAAAATAATAATTTACAATTCTATACAGCAGTGGGCACACAATTAGTGTATAGAAAATCACAATCAATTGATTATAATTTACATAAAACAACAACTAATTCTGTAATACATAATTTTGTTGTTGCACCGGGCTTACAATACTCAAAAAATAATTTCTTCATTGACTTTTCCTTACCAACTTCGATAGGTTATAATATTTCTAAACAGAAATCTTTCTATCCTGTTTTTGATACGAATCAGAATCAATCGGGAAATCACAACTCTGCACAAAAATATAATCTTATGAACTGGAACCTTGGATTTGAAACCGGTGTAGGAGCAAAATTCTAAGTAATTACATTCATAAGTTACTGCAAATGCATACAAATTTATTTTCTGACTTCATTTCGCTTTAATTATTTTTTCTATCTTTGTATAAATGCACATTTTCAACAATATATTGGAAACGATTGGTAATACACCAATTGTAAAATTGAACAAAATCACTGCACATATTCCTGCTACTGTTTGTGTAAAGATTGAATCTTTCAATCCCGGAAATTCAATTAAAGACAGAATGGCGTTGAAAATGGTGGAAGATGCAGAAAAAGACGGCAGACTAAAACCAGGCGGCACGATTATAGAATGTACCAGCGGTAACACCGGAATGGGGTTGGCAATGGTTGCCTGCGTCAGAGGGTATAAATGTATTTTTACTTCTACAGATAAACAATCCAAAGAAAAATTTGATATGCTTCGCGCGATGGGTGCGGAAGTTATAGTTTGTCCTACAAATGTTGATGCTACTGATGAACGTTCTTATTATTCTGTAGCAAAAAAACTATCTAAAGAAGTTCCTGATTCTGTGTGGATGAATCAGTATGATAATTTATCAAACAGACAGGCGCATTATGAAAGCACGGGACCTGAAATATGGCAACAGACGGATGGAAAGATTACGCATTTTGTTGTAGGAATTGGCACAGGCGGAACGGTTACGGGAACTTCTAAATATCTGAAAGAACAGAATCCGGGTGTTCAAACCTGGGGAATTGACACCTACGGTTCTATTTTGAAACAATATAAAGAAACAGGCACTTTTGATCCGAAAGAAATTCATAGTTATATCACAGAAGGAATCGGTGAAGACATTATTCCGCAGAATTATGATTTCAGCTTAATTGATTTTGTCGAAAAAGTAACGGATAAAGAAGCTGCTTTAATGCAAAGACGATTGGCGAAAGAAGAAGGTATCTTTGCAGGAAACTCTGCAGGTTCAGCTATACAAGGCTTGTTACAATTACATGAAAAATTCCCCTTAAAGAAAGAAGATTTAGTGGTTATCATTCTGCATGACCATGGTTCCCGTTATGTAGGAAAATTCTTTAATGATGACTGGATGCGAGAGAAAGGATTCTTAGATTAATTTAAAGCTTCAAAAGCGGTTTTACTATTTTTAATTTTATTCAATAATTGCTCTAATGCAATTAATTGATCATTTTGTAATTTATTTTTTACAATTAAGAACGCAGATTGATTTGGTAAAATGATTCTGAAAAAACTTTCGTCTTCTTCCACGGATTTTACATTCTGCCATTTGCACGTTCCGGTATTTCCGTCATAGGACTCATATGCTATTTTCTCGTCATCAAATATATATTTCACATCATTGTAAATATTAGGATCAGAAGTAAAATATTTTTTACTGTTTCTAATAACACCTATGTAAAAAAGGACAGGCGTTATAATTAAACTTCCACCTAATAAATACAAAGTTTCTGCGGGATAACGGTCACTCAATCCAAATATATTAGTGAGTTTAAAAATAATTACGATTACTCCGGCAATCATCATTCCAATATAACCAAACATGCGTTTTTTATTCTTCAGATAATAAACATCTATCAGCCATTTTTTATAATCTTCAAAAGTAAGCTGATGTGAAAAAGCAATTTCCATTATTGATGTTTTTTCTCAAAATAACAAATTTGTTATGACATTCATCTTAAAAAAAATTAATATTATCACATTCTGTACCCTCTGAAAATTAAAAAGCCACCCTCCCGGGTAGCCTTATAATTAATAAAAAAGATTTGTTATTTCGGGATGTTAAACATATCGCAAATTTCTTCATATGTCATATCCTTTAGTGGTTTGCTTAAACGCACATGCTTAGTTGGCGGGATAATTACATATCTGAATAGGTTACTGCTGCTGATTGGCGGTATACCGGCAGGATTTTGAGATAGTTGTGTAAACTCAATTTTACCTGGAGATACATTAAATCCCCAATTGCTAACATATCCTGCAATTAAAGTTGCTGTAGGTAAAGATCTTGTCTTATTATTATCATCAATCAGTCTGCAATAAGCTAATATCACTCCTTTATCAATCATGTCCTGAGTAATTGCAGCTGAAGGAATGCTAAAAGATTGTTGTGTCACTGCTGAACCGTTACCCGAACCTGAACCTTGACCAGTTCCTGGAGGATTAGTTGGACCAGTTGGTTTATCAGGTGATATCCAATCTGAGTATAATACGGTGGTACCATTTGTACCGTTAACTCCCGGTATACCCGGTGCTCCATTTGGGCCAGTTGTGCCATTTGAACCTGTTGCTCCTGAAGGACCAGGTGTTGCGTCTTTTTTACATGCAACAGCAAGTAATATTACTAATGCATAAAATGTTGTTGTTAAATTTTTCATGATTTTATTTTTATATAGTTAATTAATTGTTCAAATATTTGAAAGAAAAAAACAACAGGTCAATTAAAAAGATTAAACGGTATTTTAAATGATTATTCGGTAGAATTTCTATTTCCAAACGATTAGTTATCTTAAATTGAAACCTGTACAAAGTCGTTAGTTATTTTTCTAATTAAAACCTTTGTAGCTAGCATATTGTCTGCTATTCTTGCTGTAGACAGGTTTTGCATCATATTTATTATGTGCTTTGCTATTTTTAGCATTAGCCATTGGCCATGCACCACAACCGGAACCAACGTTTCTGCTGCAAGATGTTAAAAATAAAATCATTATTAAACTAATGATTACCGGAACGAAGTGTTTTGATTTGTTAGATGAGTTTGTTGTCTCACCGTTTATTAGAGTAAACTTTGTACTGTTTGTAATTGTTTTCATAACTGTTTTTTTTATTTTTTATTAATTATTTTTCAGGGCATAACATTTCCAACTTAAAATCTTTAAATTTTAATTATGTAATTCTTATTTTATAAGTTTCTTGGAATATCAGGTCTCACACAATTTGCAGATAGAGCCGCTTCAGTTTTGTAAAATTTTTCATAAGCTATTTTATTGATGTAAAATTGCTTATAAACTTTTCTTTTCGCTATCTGTTTTCCTCAATAATATTGTAAGATTTCCACATGTGATTCTTACAAGAGAATTATTGTTTTAGTGTAACAGAATCATTATTTATTTGAAGCTAAGTTATTATCGTCCATAGCATCTTTAGAAAAAATGATATGATTAAAATTTTGACCTAATACCAAATCTTTGTCCAGAAAAAAATAATTCAATGACAATTGAAAATCAATATCAGAGTAAATGATTCTGATTTTGTCATCAGCAATTTTCCACTTTCCTTTCAATGATTTTATTACCTGACCTTTATCATTAATAAAGTCGTGTTTAAACTCATTATTAGGATAAAAAACAAGATACTCTGTTGTACGTTCGTTATTAGATGATAGATTGGAAATTTGCTGGAAATCGTTTACTGCACTGCTGTTAGTGTATTTCCAGGTTCCGAAGATCGGATTAATTGGTTTTGATTTTTTTGCATATCCGCTTCCTGCTAATGCAAGGATAAGCGATAAAAGTAATACCTTTCTCATATTTCATGATTTAAGTTTTATGAATTATGAGGTATCATGTTTCTGATAGTTTGGGTGCTATCAGAAACGCTTCAGTTTTACAAAAATCTTTTTCATAGTTTTAATTTTAGTTTTATGGTAATAAAATATTACTTAAAATTGCCAATAAAATTGATTTATGTCAATACCTAAAATTACTAAAAAAACAAAATAAATATTAGTATTAACTCACTACAATTCATTATAAATAATTTATTACAGCTATTATTTGATATTAGTTGGTATCATAACCAATCTGAAATTCTGTTAACGGAATGTTAGTTATATAATGCTTTGTGATTTATCTTTATCAATAAAAATCTATCCACAAATTAAATGCAAATACAAAGAATCATATCACTTGTACCGTCTATTACTTTGCTGTTAATTGACTTGGAATTAAAAGATAAAATTATCGGGAGAACGAAGTTTTGTATACATCCCGCAGATAAGGTCAAAGATATTGCAACTATTGGAGGAACAAAAAACATAAATATAAAAAAGATTCGCTTATTACAACCGGATCTTATCATTGCAAACAAAGAAGAAAACGAAAAAGAACAAATTGAACTATTGAAAAAAGAATTTAATGTGTTGATTACTGATGTAAAGAATCTGGATGATAATTATTCGATGATTACAAAAATTGGAGAACTTACTTCAACAGAGAATAAAGCACAGGAAATAGTTGAACAGACAAAAGAAAATTTCGACAAACTAAATATGGTAATTCAACAATTATCTGATTCTCCAATAAATACTTTATATCTTATCTGGCGGAAACCTTACATGACTATCGGAAAAGATACATTTATTCATGCTATACTGAAAACTATCGGATCTAAAAATATGTTTGCACACCAAACCCGTTATCCAATTATAAATAATCTGCAAACGTCTTATTTTGTAAACTGTAAACTGGTTTTATTATCATCAGAGCCATATCCATTTTCTGAAAAACATATCAGCGAAGTACAACAGCAGCTACCAAATGCAAAAATAGTATTAGTGGATGGTGAGTATTTTTCATGGTATGGTAGTAAAATGATAAATGCACCTGCATATTTCAGTCAATTATTATCAAGCATACATGAACAAAGCATATAGGTATATGTTATTCAGCCATGAAATATCTTATATTATTTTTAATCAGCGCAGCAACATTCTTTGCTATAGACATGATATGGTTAGGTCTTATAGCTAAAAACTTCTACAAAGAAAAATTGAGTTTCATTTTTACCGGGCAAATAAACTGGACAGCGGCTATTATCTTCTATTTGATATATATAGCAGGTGTTTTATACTTTGCAGTTTCACCGGGTATTCAGTCGGGAAATTTTAAAATGACACTTTTTAACGGTGCTATTTTAGGGTTCTTATGTTATGCCACATATGATTTAACAAATATGGCAACTATTAAACAGTGGCCACTTATAGTAGTATTTGTAGATATTCTTTGGGGTGCATTTATTACTGCATGTGTCGCTGCTGTTTCTTATTTAGCAGCTACCAAACTATTGCACATATAATTAAGAGATATTAATTTTATGAACAGATAGATAAATTGATGAAAATTTGGCTGCTAAGTCTAAATGTAACTATTGATTTAATTTTAAATCAAGTACAATTTTGTATATTTGCGCACGAAAAATTATCCCAAATGAGCAAAATTACAGATCTTTTAGGCGAAGAAAGAGCAAAATTTCTTTTAGAACACAAATGTAAAACCGTAGATAAATCTTTATTGCATTTACCGAGTGCAGATTTTACTGAGAGAATATGGATGCAGAGCAACAGAAATCCGCAAGTATTACGCAGTTTACAACAAATACATGGCACAGGAAGATTAGCAAATACAGGTTATGTGTCTATTTTACCTGTTGATCAGGGTATTGAACATAGTGCTGGTGCCAGCTTCGCTCCTAACCCAATCTATTTTGATTCAGAAAACATTGTAAAACTGGCTGTTGAAGGCGGCTGTAATGCCGTAGCGTCTACATTTGGTGTTTTAGGTTCTGTTGCCAGAAAATATGCACACAAAATTCCTTTTATCGTAAAAATAAATCATAACGAATTTTTATCCTATCCGAATACATATGACCAGATCATGTTCGGCTCCATTAAAGATGCCTGGAACATGGGTGCAGTTGCGGTTGGTGCCACTATTTATTTTGGTTCACCGGAATCTCGCAGACAAATTGTAGAAGTAGCGAAAGCTTTTGAATATGCGCATGAATTAGGTATGGCTACCATTTTATGGTGCTATTTACGCAATGACGGATTTAAAAAAGATGGTGTTGATTATAGCACTTCAGCAGACTTATCCTCTCAGGCAAACCATTTAGGTGTTACAATTCAGGCTGATATCATCAAACAAAAATTACCAACGAATAATGGCGGTTATACTGCATTAAAATTCGGTAAAACAAACCCAAAAGTATACTCAGAATTAACCACTGACCATCCTATCGATTTAACACGTTACCAGGTGGTAAATTGTTACATGGGTCGTGCAGGGTTAATAAACTCCGGCGGTGAAAGCAAAGGACAAACCGATATGGCTGAAGCTATAGAGACTGCTATCGTTAACAAACGTGCGGGCGGAACAGGATTAATTTCCGGAAGAAAAGCTTTCCAGAAAGACATGAAAGTGGGCGTTGAATTATTAAATGCTATACAGGATATCTATTTAGATAAAGATGTAACTATAGCATAAGCTAATATTCAACACATAAATTACAGAAAAAATGCTCCAGATATTTGGAGCATTTTATATTTATTACAGGGTTTAAAACCAAATCATTTATCTTTGGAATCATATTATACCTTTCTGCGTTAATAGTATATTGTGTTATATAATCAATGAATTTTCTAAAACTATTCTTCATCAGACATCAAAACAAGATTTTTATCTTGTTTGTATTTGTCCTGTTATTTAATATACTGGATATTATCTTTCCGATACATACCGGCAGAGATTATTCTACCATCATTGAAGCAGAAGACGGAACCGTTTTATCGTCTTTTCTTACAAATGATGATAAATGGCGGATGTATACAAAATTGGATGAAATTACACCTACCGTACAAAAAGCATTTATCAATAAGGAAGACCGCTGGTTTTACTGGCACTTCGGCATCAATCCCGTTTCTATTTTCAGGGCATTTATCAATAACACTGTTAAACATAAGCGAACATCAGGTGCGTCTACTATAACCATGCAGGTAGCTCGTATGCTCGAACCAAAAGAGCGTACTATTTTTTCCAAGCTTATAGAAATGTTTCGTGCATTGCAGCTGGAAAGTAATTTTGATAAAAAGGAAATCTTACAGCTATACCTGAACCTTGTGCCTTATGGAGGAAATATTGAAGGTGTAAAATCTGCTGCATTTATTTATTTCGGAAAGTCACCGGCACAATTAAGCATCGCTGAAGTTACCACATTAACTATTATTCCCAACCGGCCAACAACTTTAATGCTCGGCAAAAAGAATGCGTACATACAACAAGAACGAAACCGTTGGTTGAAAAAATTTAAACAAAACCACGTTTTCAAAAATGAAGATATTGAGGATGCACTAGAAGAACCATTAATCGCCTTTCGCAGATCACCGCCAAAACATGCACCACATTTTTGCGCACGCATGAAAAAAATATATCCCTCTAAACCAATTATCGCATCGCATTTAAATTATAATATGCAATTGGAAGTAGAAGAAATTGTGCAGAATTATTCCAAAGTCTTACAGTTTAAAGAAATTAAAAACGCCGCTGTCTATATCATAGATAATCAGAAACATGAAGTAGTAACTTATATCGGTTCGCCTGATTTTTATAGTGCTGCCACGCAAGGACAGGTGGATGGTGTGAAAGCAGTCCGTTCGCCTGGCAGTACATTAAAACCAATGATTTACGGGTTGGCTTTTGATAAAGGTTTATACACACCGCGTTCCGTCATTTCAGATGTTCCTGTAGACTTTGACGGCTACACACCTGAAAATTACGATGAACATTTCCACGGACAAGTAGCATTATCTGATGCGTTGGCTCAGTCATTAAATATTCCTGCCGTAAAAATTTTAAACGACGTCACCATAAAATCATTAACAGATGTTTTGGATAGATTGAATTTTGTTCAGATCAGAAAGGACAAAGATAAATTAGGTTTATCAACAGCTCTTGGCGGATGTGGTGTAAGTCTGGAAGAGTTGACAGGAATGTATTCTGTGTTCGCAAACAACGGTCTTTATTTTATTCCGACATATACAAAAGAATATATCACTAAAAAAGGAATAGAAATATTATCGCCTCAGGCGAATTATATGGTAGCACAGATTTTAACCCAGTTGCGTAGAAGTGATTTACCCAATCGTTCAGAAAGTGTGATAAATATGCCTAAAATAGCCTGGAAAACAGGTACTTCTTACGGCCGCAGAGATGCCTGGAGTGTTGGATTTAATAATAATTATACGGTTGGTGTTTGGTTCGGTAATTTTGACGGAAAGGGTGTTCCTGATTTAAATGGTGCTGAAATTGCAACTCCCTTATTGTTACAGATTTTTAATGCAATTAATAAAAACACAGACAAAGACTGGTTTAAACGACCAAAGGATTTACAGTTTCGTTATGTATGTTCTGAAAGCGGTAATGTACCTAGCGAGTTTTGTACGAATAAGATTATAGCATATTATATTCCTGGAAAAAGTTCTAACAAAAAATGTACGCACCTGAAAAAAGTGTGGGTAAGTGCAGACAGCAGTATTTCTTATTGTTCTTCCTGCCTTCCGAATGATTATTATATTGAAAAATTATATCCGAATTACGCACCTGAATTATTAAATTATTTTGAGTTGAATCATTTACCGTACATTAAAATTCCACAACATAATCCGGACTGCAAAAAGGTATATGAAAACAATAATCCAAAGATTACCAAACCTGTAAACGGTCTGACTTATTATATCAATTTAAAAGACGACCAGGAACTAATGCTGGTAGCACAAGCTGCCAATGATGTACGTACCATTTCTTGGTACATTGATAATGAGTTTATGAAATCTACAGATAAAAATGAGCCTGTTTTTATCAAACCAAAATCCGGAAAACTCAAGATTTCCTGCACAGATGATAAAGGCAGAAATACGGACAGTTGGGTGACAATAAAGGAAATGTAAAAAAATATTTATATATTTATAATCCAAAAAACTAATTGCTATGAAATACTTTTTTATCTTGTTATCATTATTTATATATTTTAATTTAAATGCACAAGAAACCTTCAACCCTGACAATCAAACTTGGACAATAAATCCTGAAACTGTTGTCTGTGATAAATCAACTAACAAAGAATGCTTATTGGTAAAATATTTTGGGAGAAAAGAATTCAAAGTTTTTAACGACAAAATTGAAGGATTCCAATTTGAAAAAGGGTACACATATACAATTATTGTAAAACAAGAAATAAAGAAACCTCCAATAAATATAGATGAATCTGTGTTTAAATATGTACTTGTAAAAATTATTTCAAAAAAAGATGTAACAAATAAGAATATTTTAACTCCTGAAACATCTCAAAATATTTCAAGCATTATTACAACGATAGACATTGATTATGAAACAGTAAATTGTGAATATGGTACCGATAAACAATGTTTTCTGATAAAAGCAAAAGATCAAAAAGAATTTGAAATATTCAATGGTTGTGTGTATGGTTTTACATATGAAGCCGGAAACAGATATAATCTGACGGTTAAAAAAAATGGATCTGATTATGACTTCATCAAGGTAAATAAAAAAGAACTTGTTTCTTATAACACTTCTAAAATAACGTGTGTTAATCCTAGGTCCTCTGCACCTCTAGCTTCTGCCACAACTACGGCACCTGCTTTAAATCCAAATACTTATAATTCTCCTTTGGATAATAAGAAATGGTACTTAAAAACGATGCGTGAAAACGAAACTTCGTTATTTGAGTTGGATGAAAATGTATTTTATATAGAATTTAATTCTTTTAAAGACCGTTTAAATGGTAGTGGTTCTTGTAATACATTTGAAGGCATTTTTAAAACAGACACAAAAACATCGTTTAATGTGGATGCGATTAATGTAGGCTATAAACACTGTGGCACTGAAAAGATAGAAAATCTATTTATAGATCAATTGAAAAAATGTGATCGCTTTGAAATTAAGGACGGTATTTTACAACTTTCAAAACAGTGGCAGATACAATTATGGTTTGGCCCTGCAAACATATCAAAAACTGTCTTAAGTACTCAAGTAGCTGTAGCTGTAACTGATCCAATAAACTCACCATCCACACTTTCTACACCTATTTCATCTCAAATAAAGGAAAGTAGTATTAACGAAACAAATCTTAAAGTTGCTCCTGAACAAACAACTATAAAAAATGATGTAAATACCACCATCACGTCTTCTGTTGTATTAGATCCAAAGGATAAAGAGATAGCAGAATTAAAAAAGCAATTAGCAGAGCAAAAAACGATTATAATAGAAAAAAATGATTCTCTAATTAAAAATCAAACAAATACAAAACCAATATCTTCTGTAATAAATAATACTACTGAAAAGCCAATAGTACTATCAGAACAAGAGAAACTAGAACAGGAAGCGATTGACTTGAAAAAACAATTAGCTGCTAAAAAAACTAAAGAAGAAGTAGATAAAGCAGCTGCACTTAAAGTACAACAAGATGCCGAAGTAAAGAAACAAGCAGAGGTTGAAAAGGCAAAAAAAGAAAAATTAAAAGAAATAGAATCACTCAAAAAACAATTGGCAGAAAAAGAAGCTGATATCGGAGTTATTTCGACACAAAATGTACTTTCTAACAAACCTAATGAGGATGAAAAAAAAGACAACAAAATTAATAAACCAATAACAAAAGAGGAAGCATATATAACAAAAGAAGAATTTAAGGCTCCGACTGAAAAAGAAATTGCACAAGCTGAAGATAGTAAAATAAAGATTGGGTTAATGAATTTTACAGGACCATCCGACTTAAGAAGTTACGCTTTAATATTACAAGATAAAGTATCAGTTTGTTTTACAAGCAAAAATAGATTTACAATTGTTGACAGAACTAAATTTGATCAGATCTCCAAAGAAAGGGAACTACAAAAATCAGAAGAGTTTTTAGACGGTTATATTGTTGAACAAGGTAAAAGCACTGGTGCAAAGTTTATTGTCAGTGGTCAATTGTCTGATATTTCTTCTACAAGTACTCTTTATACTAAGAAAAATTCAAATGGTCAAATAACTGGATACGTTACAAAATATCAGGCACAAATTAGCTTCTCCTTATCAATATTAGATGTTGAAACTGGAGCATCAAAGTCTGCAAAGAGTTTTACAATCTCAACAAGCACCAGCAACGCTGGACTTAGTTTTCTATCAGGAATGCTAGGTGGAACGCCAGGTTATAATAGTCAGGACGCTGCGATTGCTGAAGTGTATAATAGAGTCCAAGGTTATGTATTAGGATGGATCAATGCTGTATTTCCAGTTGAAATGAAAATATTAAGAATTGATACTAAAGACAAAAACGGCTTTCCTGCATCAGTAACTGTTAAAGGGGGTTCTGATACGGATTTGAAAAAGAAATCAGATTTAAATGTAATAATTTATGAAAAGATTGAATCAGATGGACAACAGTTTATAAAGCCTAAAATAATAGGACAACTAGTCGTTCAGGAAGTTACCGGAGAATTTTCAACCTGTAAAGTAAAAAATGGAGAAGTACAAATAGATGAGAATTTAAAAAAAGGAACACTAATGAAATTAGAGATAAAAAGTTATAAATAATTTACATTGTTAAACAATAAATATTACATTTATAGCTAAAACCAAAAAAAATGAAAAAAACAATTATCATTATAATTTTGTGCATTACTTATATATCTATCTCTCAAGCGCAAAAAAATTATCCAAACAAAGACTTAACAGAACAAAAAGAA
>JAYVPA010000177.1:0-4130 GCA_043757615.1 Sphingobacteriales bacterium
AAATGAGAAAGAAATCGCTATAAAAGAAACAATAATTATTAAAAAAGCAGAAACGACAGAAGAACATACTTTTAGTTTCGAAGAAATAAAATCAGTAAAAAAACATTTCAATTTTAAATTATAATTGTCATGAACAGTGTAGAATTAGTAGAATCATTTTCGGAGTTTAAAGACTTTAAAAACATTGACAGGCCAACCATGATGCGTGTGCTGGAAGATGTATTTAAAACCTTGTTAAGGAAAAAATACGGCTCCGACCAAAACTTTGACATTATCGTAAACACGGAAAAAGGTGACCTGGAAATCTGGCGTCACCGTATGATTGTAGAAGATGGTAAAGTAGAAGATAAATTAGCAGAAGTAGAATTTTCTTCAGCTAAAACCATAGAACCGGATATGGAAGTTGGGGAGGAATTATACGAACCTATTACCATAGAATCATTTGGTCGTCGTGCAATTTTAGCAGCACGTCAGACATTGATTTCGCGAGTATTGGATTTAGAAAAAGACGAGGTTTATAAGAAATATAAAGACCGTGTCGGTGATATTATTTCGGCAGAAGTTTATCAGGTTTGGAAAAAAGAAATTCTGTTACTGGATGACGATGGCAATGAATTAATTTTACCGAAAAGCGAACAAATAAAAACCGACTTTTACAAAAAAGGCGATAGCATTCGTTCGGTAATAAAAAATGTAGAATTACGCGGAAGTACACCATTGGTAATACTTTCAAGAACAGACAGTACTTTCTTAGCGAAATTACTAGAGCAGGAAGTTCCGGAAATTATGGATGGCTTAATCGTTATCAAAAAAATCGTGCGTGAACCGGGTGAAAGAGCGAAGGTGGCAGTAGAATCTTACGACGACAGAATCGATCCGGTGGGTGCGTGTGTAGGCATGAAAGGTTCCCGTATTCATGGTATTGTCCGCGAATTAAGAAATGAAAATATTGACATCATCAACTATACAGCAAATATCAATCTTTTATTGCAGCGTTCATTAACGCCTGCAAAAATTGAAGGTATCGCATTGGACGATGTAAAAAAACGTGCATCGGTTTATTTAAAACCCGATCAGGTTTCATTAGCAATCGGTAAAGGCGGATTCAATATTAAACTGGCAAGTAAACTAACAGGGTACGAAATTGATGTATTCAGAGATACAGATACAGCAGTGGAGGACGATGTGGATTTAGACGAATTTTCAGATGAAATCGAAGGCTGGATCATCGACGAGTTCAAAAAAATCGGTTGTGATACAGCTAAATCTGTATTGGACTTAGACAGAGATGAATTGGTGCGCAGAACAGATTTGGAAGAAGAAACCATCGATGACGTTCTTAAGATTTTAAAATCAGAGTTTGAATAACATGAAAAGTCATTAGGCATCCAGTCATTGGTTCAATAGTAAATCTATTCCATTGACTACTGACCATTGACCATTGACTAAATAAAAAATATGTCCGAAGGGAAAGTTACAAGATTAGCAAGTGCAGCGAAAGAGTTGAATGTCGGTTTATCTACTATCGTAGATCACCTGCATACCAAAGGCTTTAAAGACGTTGCAAATTCACCGAACACTAAGCTCACCGAAGAGCAGTATAATATTCTTTTGCGTGATTTTAGAGGAGACAAAGATGTGAAAGATAAAGCGGAGCAGATTAATATCGGCAAACGCAAAGAAGAAGAGATTACTATTAAAGAAGCGTTGAAAGAAATGCCAAAAGTAGTAGTGCCTGTATTAGAAAAGAAAGCAGAAGAAATTACTGCCGTTAAACACGAAGTAGAAGGTCCAAAAGTTGTAGGTAAGATTGATTTAGATAAACCTAAAAAGAAAAAAGAACCCGAAGTAAAAACGGAAGAAGTTACAGAAGTTCCGAAGAAAAAAACAACAAAGAAAGCAGAACCGGAAATAACAGAAGTAGTTGTAGAAGAAAAGAAAGAAGTAGTTGTAGAAGAAAAAGTTGTCGAACTAACAAAAGAAGAAGTAAAAGCTCCTGATGAATTAGTAAGAGCAAAAATTGAAACACTTTCGGGTCCGAAAATTTTAGGTAAAATAGAATTACCTATAAAAGCAGACCGTCGTCCCGAAGATGTTTACCGCGATGAAGAAAAAGCGAAACGTGATAAAGAACGCGAGAAACAACAAGCAGGAAGGGATGCCAACCAGAAACGTGCGCGCATAGTTCAGAATAAAGTTGACATCAAAAAATTTGAGCCAAGCAAGGACACGCGTCCGGCAAGAACAGGCCCTGGTGGTCCCGGAGGTTCGGGCGGTCCTGGTCGTCATGATAATAGACGCGGCCCTGTAAAACCTGCAGAGACAAATACAAAAGAAGGAATTTCAGAAAAAGCGATACAAGATAAAATCCGTTCTACCATGGCAAAATTGCAGGGTACGAAAGGAAAATCAGATCGTTCTAAATACAGAAAAACAAAACGTGATGACCACGCAGTTCGTGCGGAAGGTGAAAACGTAGAAACGAATGTATTACAACTTACAGAGTTCATTACCGTAAGTGAATTAGCAGGCTTAATGGATGTTTCACCAACGCAGGTAATCAGCTCATGTATGGGCTTGGGCGTTTTCGTTTCCATCAACCAACGCTTAGACGCAGAAGTAATTGAACTAGTAGCAAGTGAATTTGGATACGAAGCTCAATTCATCAATTTAGCAGATGAAGATGATGAGGAAGAAGAATATATAGACTTACCGGAAGATTTAATAAAACGTCCGCCAATCGTTACCATTATGGGACACGTTGACCACGGTAAAACATCTTTACTGGATTATATCAGAAGTGCAAACGTGGTTGCAGGTGAGATGGGAGGAATTACGCAGCACATCGGTGCGTACGAAGTGGAAACAGCAGGCGGCGAACACATTACTTTCTTAGATACACCGGGTCACGAAGCGTTTACAGCGATGCGTGCGCGTGGTGCAAAATTGACAGACATTGCAGTGATTGTAATTGCTGCTGATGATAATATAATGCCTCAGACAAAAGAAGCAATTTCGCATGCACAAGCAGCGAATGTTCCAATGATCTTTGCTTTAAATAAAATTGATAAAGCCGGTGCAAATACTGATAATATCAGAAACCAGTTATCTCAGATGAATATAATGGTAGAAGAATGGGGTGGAAAATTCCAGTGTCAGGAAATTTCTGCAAAACAAGGTTTGAATGTAGATAAATTACTGGAAAAAATTGTTTTAGAATCTCAAATGTTAGATTTGAAAGCAAATCCGGACAAACCGGCAATCGGCTCCGTAATCGAAGCACAATTAGATAAAGGCAGAGGTTATGTATCAACAATAATGGTACAGGAAGGAACTTTAAATATTGGTGATTTTATAGTTGCAGGACAATATTTTGGTAAAGTAAAAGCAATGACGAATGAGCGTGGTGTGCGTATTGAAAAAGCAGGACCATCAGCACCTGTTCAGGTGTTAGGTTTATTGGGCGCACCAACTGCAGGAGATAAAATAAGAGTGTACGAAGATGAAGACGAGGGAAAAGAAACAGCAAACAGACGTGCAACGATTATTCGTGAGCAAGGTATGCGTGCTAAAAAACATATCACATTAGATGAGATTGGCCGTCGTCTGGCATTAGGAAACTTCAAGGAATTAAACTTAATTATCAAAGGAGACGTGGATGGTTCTGTGGAGGCGTTGAGTGATTCATTATTGAAATTATCTACTGAAGAGATACAAGTAAACGTTATTCATAAAGGTGTTGGTGCCATTAGTGAAACAGATGTATTGTTAGCCTCCGCTTCCGATGCGATTATCTGTGCGTTCCAGGTTCGTCCTTCCATGAATGCGAAAGTATTGGCGGAAAAAGAAGATATACAGATCAAATACTACAACATCATCTATGATGCTATCGACGAAATCAAAGCGGCGATGGAAGGTTTACTGGAACCGAAGTTCGAAGAAAAGATTGTTGGAAATATAGAAGTACGCGAAGTATTCAAAGTAACAAAGGTAGGAACTATCGCAGGTTGCTATGTACTGGACGGACGAGTTGCGCGTAACCACAAAATACGAATCATCAGAGACGGTATCGTTGTTCACACAGGAGAACTGGAATCATTGAAACGATTCAAAGACGACGTGAAAGATGT
>JAYVPA010000178.1:0-4055 GCA_043757615.1 Sphingobacteriales bacterium
TTTCCAGAGTGACAAATAGAGTATCATTAATTGGTGTGGCAGATTGATAGAAAAGATACATAAAATTGCCGTCTTTCTGAATTGTCCAGTTTTCAAATATACCTTCAGTTTTGCCTTCTTGATTGTAACCTGTACAAAGAAATAATTTATTTTGTGCAAATGAATTGTGAAGATTCACTAACAGAAATAAGAATAATAAGAATGGTGAAATTTTGTAACGCATGAAAATTTTACTGATTAAGTCTAAATATAAACCTTATTTTATTAAACAAACCATCAGTAATAAATGTATTTTGATTATCTCTTTATTTCAAAATAACCAGAGTTGATAAATGTATCATTTTCATTGTATATATCAACAACGTATTTTCCTGCTTTACTAACACTTATTGGAACTTTCACCCAATCCCAGCTTAAATCCCCAACAGTATATGTTTCGCTGGAAACTTTTTCTTTATAGTCATCACCATAATACACCGTTACAGATACTGATTTTACCTTTAATGCTTTTTCATGTTCAAGTTTGCAAACCAGATCTCTTTTACCGTTTTTCAATCTGAAATCACTTGACTGGCCGGACATAACAGCTTTATCATCTATACTTTCACCAAATGTAAGTTTTGAGCCTTCATAATA
Organism: Sphingobacteriales bacterium; assembly: GCA_043757615.1. Lineage (GTDB taxonomy): Bacteria > Bacteroidota > Bacteroidia > Chitinophagales > JADIYW01 > JADJSS01. Next base: position 637 of record JAYVPA010000178.1, read on the forward strand.
ATAAGTATCAGTTATTCCATCCTTAGAACTGGTTTTTTCAGAAGTACCGGAACCGTCTTTATCCTTCATGTATCCTATATTCGTATAAGTAACAGCCAGGGCATCATCCGCTTTTCCCATCACAGAAATTCTGTAATCACCGGATTCAGTAAATAAATAATCAAACATTGCCCATTTTTTTCTGTCTGTTGCAGGATTGTAAGTGAATTCCTCCGTTGCAAATGCAATATAACTGCCGTTGCTGTTCTTTTTATCTACATACAACATCAGTTTATCCTTAATAACATAATCCTGAGAATAGACGACATACACATAGCTGCCTTTTACTTTATCAATGTCCCAGTTATTGTCTACACCCGATGGCGTGCCGTCTGTTTTATTATAATCATCGCATAGTACTACCTTTTCACCTTGTGCAATCGCTACGAATGAAAATGAAAGGAAGGTAAATAATAATAAGGTTAGGTTTTTCATAAATTTTTTGTTTTCCAATTATAGACAAATATAATACCAAAATCAATACAACGAATACCCAATACATGGTATTGTTGGTCAATATAAAGAGTAAATGTATCTTTGCGCCATGAAAAACCAGCATTTTCTGAAAAAATTGCATCAGATTACAACTTTTGTCTTTGATGTCGATGGTGTTTTTACAAATAATCATTTGATAGCAACAGACAACGGAGAATTGCATCGCACTTTCAATGCAAAAGACGGGTTTGCATTAAAAACTGCCATTGAGAAAGGATTTAATATCTGCATTATTACAGGTGGTACTTCACAGGCCGTACACAGAAGATTTGAAGTGTTAGGCGTAAAACATAATTATTATAGGGTGAGTGACAAAGTAAAAGTGCTAGATGAATTTCTGACCGCTGAAAATATTTTAACTGAAAACGTGTTATATATTGGTGATGATATTCCGGATTACCATTCAATGATAAAATGTGGATTGAAATGTTGTCCGAATGATGCTGTACCTGAAATTAAATCAATTTCTGATTATATCTGTGCACAGAAAGGCGGCGATGCCTGTGTACGCGAAGTCATAGAAATAGTATTGAAAGTACAAGGCAAATGGTTTTTGTTTAAAGATTAAAGTAAAAGAACCAAGAATCAAAATAGACATAATTAACTCATAACTAACAACTCACAACTCGAAAGATGAACTATATAAAACTTATCAGACCCATCAATCTCTTTATCATCGCAGCAACGATGTATCTGTTTCGTATTTGTATTGTTGCAGCATCGCCCTATAAAGCATTTTATATAAAACAAGTAATGAATAGTACAGAATTTCTATTGTTGGTATTGGCTACGCTATTTATTGCTGCAGGAGGTTATGTCATCAATGATATTTTTGATGTGGAAATAGATACAATTAACAGACCTCAAAAAGTGATTATAGGTAATGGGATTACGGAAACACAAGCATATAATTTTTATAAGATTTTATGCGGATTAGGAATTGTATGTACATTGATACTTGCCTTTTTAACCAAAAACTTCAGGCTTTCTACATTGCCGATTATTGTAATGGTGATTTTGAATTTTTACGCGCATACATTTAAAAAACAGCTCATCGTCGGTAATTTCATGATTGCCTTGTGTACCAGTTTCACTATTCTATTAATTGCATTATTTGAAAGCAGCGATACCGGTGCAGTTAATGCAAATGAATCTTATGTAAGAAGTGGAATCGCCATTGCCGCATTAGTGTATAGCGTATTTGCCTTTCTGACTACTTTTTTACGCGAACTAATTAAAGATATTGAAGATGCAGCAGGAGATGAACAGTATGACAGCCGAACAATTCCGATTGTGTATGGTATAAAAACGACAAAAATAGTATCTTATATTATTTGTGTTCTATTGTTGTTGTTATTAACTTCATTTGCTGTGTTTTTTCCTCAGATTCAGTTAAAAATAGTTTCAGTTTTTATAGCAGTTGGATTGATTTTACCCCTACTGGCTATTATTTTCTTGATTATAATGGCAAAAACTACTGCAAACTATCATTTTATTAGCAATTTGATAAAGGTTTTCATGTGCCTTGGTATAGCTTCTATGTTGTACTTTAGAAGTGGAAGCGGACCGTACATATTTGTACAGTTCGTAAATTTTATCACTAAGCTGTTCTGATTCCATGCAAAAATCAAATAAAATTATCTTAGGCTCACAATCTCCGAGACGTCTGGAAATTTTATCTGACGCAGGTTTTGACATTGAAATTGTAAAACCGAAAATTGCAGAAAGCTATCCTTATAATTTAGATTATTATCTGGTGCCGGAACATGTTTCCAAACTGAAGATTTATGATGTATATTCTTACCTTGGTGAAGATGAGCATTTTATTATTTGTGCTGATACGATGGTTATTTTCGAAAATAAATTAGTCGGAAAACCAAAGAATGCGGAACAGGCTTTTAGATATTTAAAAGCTATGAACGGAAAAACGCACGATGTCGTTACCGGTGTAAGCATGCGCAAAAACAAAAAACAGATTTCATTTTCTGAACAGGCAAAAGTTCGTTTCAAAGAATTGAGCGATGAAGAGATAAGAGAATACATTGATAAATATGAACCTTTTGATAAAGCCGGTTCTTATAATGTTCAGGAATATAAAGGTGTTGATTATATTGTTGGTGAATTTCAAAATGTAATGGGTTTGCCTATTAAACGTGTCCTGCATGAAATCAAAAACTGGAGCAAGTAATTTATACTTTATCAATCTTGAACGAAGTCATAGAAAATGAACCGCCGACTGTTGCATCATTGAAATATGAAACGTTTTCATTTTTATTTCGCAAAGCAATCGCATACAACATCGGTAGATAATGTTCCGGTGTTGGAGCAGAGAGTTGTAAAGCCTTACTGTAATTTTTAAAATTAATCAACGATTTATAATCGTTTTCTGAAATGAGTGTTTTAAAACTCTCGTTTGCTTCAATTGCCCAGTCATGTCCGAAATGCTCATTGAAATCTCCGCGATTACTTTTAAATTGTACCTGCTGAAAGTTATGTACCATATTTCCGCTTCCGATAAGTAGCACGCCTTTTTTACGCAACTCATTTAATTGCTGCGCCAGTTCATAATGGTAGTGCATGTCTTTTGTGTAATCTAGGCTTAACTGAATCACAGGAATGTTAGCTTCAGGATACAAATGTTTTAAAATGCTCCAGGTACCATGGTCAAATCCCCATGTTTCATCTAAACCAACTGTTGTTTTAGTAATCACTTTTTTAGTTTCTTCTGCCAGCCATTGACTGCCGGCTGCCGGATATTGTACATCAAATAAAGCTTGCGGAAATCCACCGAAGTCATGAATCGTTTTTGGTTTTTCCATTGCCGTTACTAAAGTTCCTTTAGTTTCCCAATGAGCCGAAATACACAAAATAGCTTTTGGTTTTGG
>JAYVPA010000179.1:0-4052 GCA_043757615.1 Sphingobacteriales bacterium
GCTACAAAACCTGAACACATCGGCATCTTAGAACAATGGATGAAAAGTTATAAACCTGAAGAGCTGTTTGACGAACACGGAAAATTAATTGCAGAATTAGCAGACTTGGCACCAAAAGGATTAAAACGCATGGGCGCAAATCCGACTGCTAACGGTGGTGTTTTACTACAGGAATTAAAAATGCCTGACTTCAAAAATTACGCAGTTGATGTAAAAGAACATGGAACGGTTACGGCGGAATCGACTATGATTATGGGTGCCTTTATCCGTGATATTATGAAGCTGAACTGGGATAGCAGGAACTTCAGAATATTCGGACCAGATGAAACAGCATCTAATCGTCTTAGTAAAATATTTGATATTACCGGACGAACCTCAACGGCAGAGATTTTAGAAACGGATGATCACATTTCTCCGGATGGTCGTGTGATGGAAGTATTGAGTGAACATTTGTGTCAGGGCTGGCTGGAAGGATATTTATTAACCGGAAGGCATGGTCTATTTTCCTGTTACGAAGCATTTATTCATATCATTGATTCGATGTTTAACCAACATGCAAAATGGCTGCAAGTTTGTAATAACATTCCATGGCGCGCACCAATTGCATCACTGAATTATTTACTGACCTCGCATGTATGGCGACAAGATCATAATGGTAATAGTCATCAGGATCCCGGATTTTTAGATCATGCGGCAAATAAAACTTCTGACATTGTACGTATCTATCTTCCACCGGATGCTAATACTTTATTGTCAGTAACTGATCATTGTCTGCGCAGTAAAAATTATATCAATGTGATTGTTGCGGGAAAACAACCTGAATTGCAATGGCTGGATATGGATGCTGCCATTGCGCATTGTACAATTGGCGCAGGTATCTGGCAATGGGCAAGCAATGATGATGGAAAAGAACCGGATGTGGTTTTAGCTTGTGCAGGTGATGTGCCGACAATGGAAATAATTGCTGCTGCAGACTTATTACGGGAACATCTTCCCTATCTGAAAGTGCGTGTGGTAAATGTGGTTGACTTAATGGCATTGCAGCCAAATACTGAACATCCTCATGGACTGAGTGATGAAGATTTTGATGCGATGTTTACGAAAGACAAACAAATTATTTTTGGATTTCACGGCTACCCTTTACTGATACACAAACTTACTTACCGAAGAACCAATCATTCTAACCTTCATGTGCGCGGCTACAAAGGAGAAGGCACTACCACAACACCTTTTGATATGGTTGTCTTAAATGATCTTGACAGGTTTCATCTCGTGATAGATGTGATTGAACGCGTTCCAGAATTAGCAGAGAAAGCTGCTGAGTTGAAAGATTTTTTTATAAAAAAGCGCGCTGAACACAAGGCATATATTGAACGGCACGGTGAAGATATGCCTGAAGTGCGTGATTGGAAATGGAGGAATTTTGGAAATGTTTAATTTCTTTTACGTTGATTTTAGATTATATCTTTTAAAAATTAAAGGTGTTAATATTAATGAATATAAGCCTGCTGCAATTCCTGTTACAATAAATGTTCCTATACTGCCAAAACCACCCAATAATATTCTTAATAATATTATCATTATTGCAATAGAGGTGACTCTCAACCAATATATAAAATCTATTTTCCCAAATACATTTTCAGATTTTAAATTTGAAATGTAAAATAAAATAAATAATCCTGCCAATAAGGTACTACCATGTTGAAGAAACTTATAAATAGGTATTGGGTATGAAAGAATCAGGATCTTTTCAGACAAACATTTATATTTCAAAACAAAATATCCTGCCTTATGTGTAAATGAATCCCATAAGATATGTGTTATAGAGCCTATAATGATTGAATATATTACGATATACCAATTTCTTTTAAAATAATCATTCCAGTTTATTTTAGTAATAAATATCAATCTTGATTTAAAATACTCAGGTAAATTATTTACTAGTCCTACTGAAACTGTATTAAAGAAAACGTAAGCTACTAAAATACTTAACGGCAAATCAAAAACGAATATTCCAAATACAGAATGTCCAATCTGACTGCTGATTCTCATTTTTAAAAAATATTCAAAATCCGGACTCATACTTCCAATAATTAATCCAATAATTGAAAACCATTTTCGAGGAAAATTTTTAAATGGCAGAACAATAGCAGGATGGCAAAAAGTAAATGGCATTTTTCGTTAAATATATTGTTTGTTATAAATACAACATTTTTTATTTATTATTCACCTGTTTCCATATCAGGTGCATCTACCGGTTTAGACTGGGGAGAACCAATTTGTCTTAAATAAATTGATAATGCAATAATTGCAAACACAGATAAAAATTCACTTTGCCAGTTCTGAAAAGATTCAAACCAAAGCTTTGAATCGCATACATATTCTATAGTTGTTTCCTGCTTTTTACCTTTGAGTTTATTCTGTTCGTTTACATCTTTAAGACTTCCATAAAAATGCAGGATAAAAGAAAGGATAAAGAGCAGTAATAATGCAACCGATAATGAATGCTTATATAATTTTAATATCCAGCCACCTTTCCTTACAGCCCACGGAGCGCCTTTTCTTTTTGGAGAAGGTTCTCTATCCACTTCTTCTTTCTTATTAAAATCTTTAGATTCTGAAGAACCTTTTTGTTGTAAGAATATCGTCAGAATAACAAAGAGTGCCATTTGAAGGAACTCACTTTCCCAGTTTTCAAATGTAGCCTCTACAAAATGTCCGGTGCTGAAGTAATGTACCAATGTACTTGCCTTACCTCCGTTTTCTATTATTTCCTTATTGTATTCCTTAAAGCCAAAAATAATTTGTCCACTAATGGTTATAATAAACAACAGCAGGAATGCGAGAGATAAACTATTATTCTTTATAAATTTATTCATTTTGTATATGTGTTGAGTTAAAAATTTATATTTACACGTTTTTTGTATTCAGCATACAGGATTTGTCAGTCAGCATCAAGGTACCGTTTTCACCCATTCCTACTTCAGCTGCGTTACCTTCATCCGTATCAATATGCATTTCCAGTTTAAATTTATCAGACACACGAATCACTACATTTTTAAATACTAATGGTCTGTCCGGGTCATCAATTTCTACAGAAACAGTATCATGATCTTTCACGCCAAATGTTTCTGCATCCTGCGGACTCATATGTATATGGCGTAAGGCAACAATTACGCCTTGTTTCAATACCACGCTTCCTTTCGGTCCGACTAATGTAATGCCGGGTGTTCCATCTAAATGCCCGCTTTCTCTCACAGGTGCATCTATTCCTAAAAACAGTTCTTCGGTCTTTGAAACTTCCACCTGGTCCTGCGTGCGAAATGGTCCTAAAATCCGGACATTCTCAATCTTATTTCTTGGTCCGATCAATGTAACTTTTTCATTTGATGCAAACTGCCCGGGCTGCGATAAAGGTTTATAAACAGTCAACTGATAATCTTTACCAAATAAAATAGCTGTTGTTTCTTTAGTAAGATGCACGTGATGTGCAGAAATGGCGACAGGAATTTTCGGTAACGTATTTACTTTATTTTTCCCTTGTATAATTTTTTGAGATTCCAATGCAATCGCAAGTTGTTCATCTGTTTTTATAGCCAGAATTTTTACTCTTGAATTTTCATCCGAAATATTTACAACATCATTTTCGACTGATAATTTTACAGATTTATTTTTATCTTCATCTGTCATGATCCCCAAAAATTCCATTCCCTGACAAACCCTGTTTCTGATTTCCACACTATTTTCACCAATTCCGCCGGTAAAGACTAAAACATCCACACCTCCCATGACTGCTGCATATGCGCCAATATATTTTGTTAAACGATGTGTAAATACTTGTATTGCAGTGCGTGCATCTTCATTCCCTTCGCTTGCCTGCTGAACAATATCACGCATATCATTTCCCAATCCGCTCAAACCGGACAATCCCGACTTCTGATTTAAAAAATCTTCAATTTGTTTTTGATTCCAGTTTTCTTTTTCCTGTAAATAAGTAAGTATGCCGGGATCAATATCACCGCTGCGTGTTCCCATCACCAAACCTTCCATCG
>JAYVPA010000180.1:0-4049 GCA_043757615.1 Sphingobacteriales bacterium
TCTGATAAGGATGTGTTTAATTTTCTCCTATAACATTGATCTGGATGGTGCGGAATTTACATTTATCCATTATATACAACAATTGCTGAAAGGGGAATCCATGTATTTAAATCCGTATGCAGCACCTTATTCTATTACTATTTACACGCCCTTATATCTGCATTTAGTGGAACTTGCCAGCAGGTTTCTTCGCGTAAATTACATTACTGACATTCATAACATTTATGTTATCGGAAGATTTATCAGTTTTGTTTTTACACTGCTGGGTTTGACCGCTGTTTTTATGTTTGCTAAAAAGAAATTACAAAACCGCACACTGGTTTTATTTGTTTGCACGTTGTATTTATTGCTTCTTACCGGTCATGCGTATGCCGTAAGACCTGACTGTATGAAGATTTCATTTTTCATACTGTTCTTATACTATTACATCGATTATTCTTTTGAATCCAGTAATTACAAATCAAAGATTCTTTCCCTGCTTTTTGCCATGATTTCCATTGCTTCAAAACAAGATGCCGTTATATATATCCTGCTGATCCAGGGTATTACGTTTTTATACTACAGGACAATTAAAGAAATAAAATACAGCTGTGTATTTATTATAAGCACTATCTGTTTATTTATCTTTTTTTATTTTGCATATGGACAGTATTGCCTGACAAGCCTGTCTTTATTTAATCTGCAAGGTATACATGATTATCGTAATTCCTACAACTTGTTAATTGCCATTTTTAATTTATTCCGGCTAGCACCATTCTTTTCATTATTTATTTATGGTTTATTTTTTACAAAAAAGGCTATGGAAAACAGTTTATTAAAAATATTTTCTACGATTGGTATTTTAGCGGGAATACTAAGCACATTATTTTTATTCAGACCCGGCAGTTATTTGAATTACACATACGAACTGATAGTTATTTCTGTTTTTACCTTAATAATCTATTTAAAAACAGACCAATCAAAACCAAAAGCATTGATTTATTTATCGGCAGCTTATGTTCTCTTTGTATTTATGACAAATATCCTTTTAAATAACTATACTATTTCTTTTACTAAAGAAGAAGCTCAAAGAAAAAAATATCCTGTTTATTATCAAATGAGGCAAGATATTTTACCATTGCTGGAAAATAATAAAAGCATCTTTAATCTTGATTTACAGCAGAGTATTTTCATTGCAGATAAAAACGTCGTATACGGACAAGAATACCATCTGGACAGAACATTATACTGTATATTAGGATTGACATCCAACTCAAAATTAATCAGCGTATCGAGTGAGCCGTATGATGAACTATTTATCAATGGGAAAGTTGACTACATCTTAACGACAGACAAAAAAGAAGCAAGGGAAGTCATCCAAAAATACTATCCTTTGTATTCAATGAATCAACAAAAAGGAATTTTTTTAATTTACACACCTGCAGTAAAAAAATAATTATTCTACTGAAGACTTTTATAGTATTTGACTTTAGCTGTATTTCCTTTTTGCTCAAAATAATAGGCTAATTTACTTATCAGCTGTGGTTCACGGTAACCTAAATTTATTGCTTTATCAAGATATATAATTGCACTGTCATCTTTTAGATTTTTTGAATAGTACATACCTAAATTCAGATATGGATAAGGAAGATTAGGATATAATTTTAAAAACTCTTGATTTGTTTTGTATGCCGTAGCCATGTCACCAACATTACTAGCGCTTTGCGCATAGTAAAATAAAGTCAATGAATCTGTTGGCTGAATAGCGTATGTTTTTGCAAAGAAATAATTACTTCGTTTAAAATCCTGTTTATCAAAAAATAATTTTGATAATTCATAGTTAGCATCCCCATATAACGAATCAATGGAAATGGCGTAACCATAATTAACTTCTGCGCTATCTAAGTTTTTCAGATTATAACGATAAGTGCTTGCTACCTTATAATAAAATTCCGGATAATTAGGTTTCAGATAAATTGCGTGCTGGTAATAATACACCGCTTTATTTGCCAGTTCTTTTGAAACAGCAGCATCTTTCGATATTTTACTTTCGTATCTTAAATTATTGGCGTAAATATAATTTGCAAGGACAGAATTTTCCAAGAATTCAATATCGTGACTCATCAGTGTCAGTGTATTCTTCCACAAAAAATTTCTGCTAATCGTCATGAATGAGTAGCATACAAAAACAACAGCTATAAATAATGCAATAGCATTTTTATAAACAGAAGATTGTTGAAGAACTTTGTACTTATTCCATATCCTGACAGCTATGACAGCAATTATAACTACAAACCACAAGCTGCTTAGAAACAGTGCTCTTTCAGAAAACATACTCGTATACAGCACCGGAAAATTAGCATATATTGCAATGGCAATAAAATAGCATAAAATGAAAAGTCCTAAATTATCTTTCTTTAAAAAACGGCTAATCCCGAATACCAATAATGCGGCGTGAAGCACAAAAGAAATAAGAGCTAAAGGATTGATGATATTAACAACGGGAAACATATTTGCACCATAATAAAAACGGAGCGGCGATGGAAAAACCAGCATCTTTAAATGATATAGCAAAATCCTGCAAGCGGTACCAAATATAACCAGCAAATCCTTATTGCCGCTTAATGGGTTTTCAAAAACAGTAGTTTGTCTGTTTGCTCCTTCAAATGCCCTTACAGCAGCACGAATGACCATAAGAACTGAAATAAATATAAACAGGTAACTCCATTTGCCTTTTTTAAAAAAGTTATTAAAAATACAAACAGGAATAAAGATTGCAACGAATACCAATCCCGTAATTTTAGACATTAATGTCAGCACCAGAAAAAATAAACTTATTAATGCATATGTTTTACGACGACTTTCTTTTGTGAAATAATAATAACCGTACAACATATACAACAATCCGAATAGCAATACCAATAGCTCATCTCTGTTTTTTAAAGAATCTACGATTTCCGTGTGCAGCGGGTGAACTGCAAAAAATAAAGTAATAACAAAGGGTAAAAATGGATATTCCCTATCCAGCTTAAAGACAATTATTAAAACATGATACAATACAATTAAGCCGAGTGCATACAGCAAAATATTTATAAAATGGCTGATATGCGGGTTGCCTTTAAAAAACTGGTGTTCTACTGCAAACGTGATTAAGACAACAGGACGGTAATCCAATACAGCTCCATCAATCGTTGCATAAGGTTTATTAAAAATATCAGGAATTCCCGCAATACCTTTTTGAACATAAGGATTTGCCGTTTCTACATAAGTATCATCGAAGCCATAATCATTCTGAATGTTGTTTCCGTATAAGACAAACGACAATACAATCAATAAAAAATAAATCCAGTTCTTAGTTGTGTATGCAGCTATTTTGGGATTCATTTTGCCATTTTATCAAGCAAATATACACTTATCTATTGATTATTAATTTTAGAAAAAGCGGATTATCTTCACACATTTTTTATATTGTGAATGATTTATAAACAGGCAATTATATGAGTAATGCAAAAAAAGAAGAATACCGTAAATTAGTTTTATCCCCATTTTTCAGGGCCGGCTTAGTAAAAGTATTGCCAATGGCAAGCATAGCCGGATTAAAAATTACTGAGTTAGATGACCGGCAGTGCAAAGTTACCGTACCATATAAATACCTGAATAAAAATCCGTTCAATACTACTTATTGGGCAGTTTTAGGAATGGCCGCCGAAATGGCGAGTGGTGCATTAGTGCAAATGTACACACACAAATCAAATCCTTCTATATCGATGTTTGTAACAGGCTGCGCCGGAAAATTCACAAAGCGGGCAATTGGCATAACTACTTTTATTTGCAATGACGGGCAACTTATTGCAGATACCATACAACAGACAATAGACACCAATACAGCGCAAACCATACAAAGCAATGTAAAAGGGTATGATAAAGAAAACGTAATGTTAGTCGATTTTAATTTTGAGTGGAGTATTAAGGCAAGAAGCAAAAAATAAGAAGTTATTTTTTACGTTAATATATATAAAGGCTATGAATAAACTATTTGACCTTTGTGTAGAGGCTCTAATCGGACTTAG
>JAYVPA010000181.1:0-48318 GCA_043757615.1 Sphingobacteriales bacterium
AAAATCCTGTAGACGAAGCGGATTTTTTAGATTTTCTCAAAACCCAGATGCAAACGGATTGTATCCGCCATACTTCGCTTTTAAATAAGAAAATTCAGATAGTGGCACTTTGCGGAGGTTCGGGCAGCTTTTTACTGTCAAAAGCTATAGCACAACAAGCTGATATTTTCATTACCGCAGATTTTAAGTATCATCAATTCTTTGATGCTGATAATCAGATAATTATAGCAGATATTGGTCATTATGAAAGCGAGCAGTTCACAGCACAATTATTTAACAAAATAATCTCGGAAAAATTTCCTACTTTTGCCGTTCGAATTTCTACAATTAACACCAATCCTATAAAATATAAATAATGGCACGTAAGAAAGAATTGACAACAGTTGCTGACAAATTAGAGCAGTTAGAAGAATTACAAACTATCCACTCCAAAATTGATGCAATTCACATTTTAAAAGGCGAATTACCAATTGAAGTTGCTGATTTGGAAGATGAAATTACAGGTACTAAAAAACGTGTTGCTAAAGTACAAGTAGAAATTGATGATGCAGAAGGTGAAATCGAGCACAGAAAAACGTTGATGAAAGAAGCGCAGAGTTTGATTACAAAATATGACAAACAATTGCACAACGTAAAAAATAATCGTGAGTTTGATGCATTAAACAAAGAGATTGAATTACAAAAATTAGAAATTCAATTGGCTGAGAAAAAAATCAGAGAAGCGAACTTTACGATTGAAAATCACAAGAAACAATTGGATGAAATCCAAAAACGCTTAGACAGCAAAGAAAAAGATCTTGATATCAAGAAAAAAGAATTGCAGAATATCATTAAGGATACGGAGAAAGAAGAGAAAGAATTGAATGAGAAAGCTAAAGAAATGGAAGGCGACATCGAAGAAAGATTTTTACTGGCATTCAACAGAATCCGTAAATCTTACAAAAACGGTTTAGCGGTAGTGAAAGTTAGCAGAAATGCTTGCGGAGGATGTTTCGGATTCATTCCACCACAAACACAATCTGAAATCAGAACAAAGAAAAAAATCAGCACCTGCGAACACTGCGGAAGAATTATTTCCGGTGTTGACGACAGCGCGGTAGTGATTTCTGAAGAAGAAATGGCATAAGCTACAAATCAATTATAATACAAAGCCATCCTTTACGGATGGCTTTTTTATTATTGTCATTTCGAGTGAAACGAGAAATCTTGCTACATTAAACTATCATGCAAGTTTTTAATTAATTTTATAAGTAAAATAATATTTATGAAAAACATAATTAAAATAGAAGAACTTGCAATGTTTATTTTATCAATAGTGTTGTTTAATCAATTGCATTTTGTCTGGTGGTGGTTTATAGTTTTATTTTTTGTGCCTGATCTTTCTATGATTGGATATGCAATAAACACAAAGATTGGTGCATTCAGCTATAATTTTTTTCATCATAAAGCCGTGGCAATTAATATCGGATTGATAGGCTTTTATCTACACAATGAAATCTATATGCTTGCCGGCATCATCATTTTCGGGCATTCTTCATTCGACAGAATCTTAGGTTACGGCTTAAAATATACCGATGCTTTTAAGAATACGCATTTAGGAAGGATATAATCACTTCGCGTATTTTCTTTTTCTCCTGTTGTTATAAATAATACCGAAAATCAAAATCAGTAATAAAGGAAATGCAAATGTTGTGACCTGCCAAAATCCTTTACTTTCTAATACTTTTGCTTTATCCAGCAAACGCATTTTTACTTCACGGTTGCGCGCATCAATCAGGTTATTGTCATCTACTAAATATTCCACGCAATTCAGCAGGAAATCTTTATTTGCAAATAATTGCTGTAAATATTTATCAAAACCTAAAGCAACCGGAACGCCTTTTGCATCTAAATCATTTGAAGCAATATCACCATCAGAAATAACAATCATTTTATTTAAACCGCTTTTCGGACGGAATTGTACATTTTGTATCGCCAGCAATTTTTGTAAATCGGAAGTGTATTGATTTTTATACAACGAAGTAAATTCTCCTTCCAGCAAAACACCCATTGGAATATCTTTCTGATTAAATAAATAGGGGTTCGGTTTTTGTTTCGCGCCTTCTAAAAAAATCTGAAACGGCGTTTGCTGCACACGCGAATAAGAGGAAGAGGAAAGCAAGATAGTTTTCTTTACGCCGGGATTATTCAGCGTATCAATAGAGCTTACAAACTTAAGCGCAACAGGGTCCAGGTTTTTTACAACCGGATGATTTTTTTTGTTGACGGCCACAGGATAAAAAACCCATGGAAATAATTTTGGTTGTGAATTGCCACCAATAGTTTCCATAATCGGAATCTGGGTGCAGTATAAATCCAGCACTAAATTATGGTTCGTGCGGATGCCATAACGAAACAATAAATCATCTATATTCAAATCGCGCGGCACCGCAACAATACTCGGCGCTAATTTAAAACTATCCAAATCACAAATGATATTATCAAGCAGCCATAATGTTTTGCCGCCATTCATAACATACTGATCTACTAAAAATTTTTCATAATCATTAAATGCAGTTATGGGTTTGGCAATGATTAAAATATCGATGTTGTTATTGAGCAATTTTTCTTTGTCTAATTCTATTTTATCCAGTATGAAATTCTGTTCGGATAATGCTTTCAGAAATTGCTGCAACGGTTCAATTCCCAGTTCGCCATGACCTTGCAGGAAACCAATTTTCGGCGGATGCTCTCTGGTGATTTTTTGAATACCGTTCGCCAGTTTATATTCTAAAAAATTAATAGAATTATTTAATGAACCCTGCGCTCCGACAGAAAATTGGTTTTCCAGAATCTGTACAGGAATTTCTCTTCCGTTTGATTTAATGACTGCTCCCGGAAATACTAATTTTTCAGCATAACCATTTTCAGATTTTACTTCGAGATTCGTTGGACGCAATCCTTTTTTAACCAGTTCCATCTGGAAATTTTCGCGCTTCTTTGAATCTTTTATAGTATTGAAATCAAAAAAATGGAATGTTACCTGACCTTTAGAATTGGTTCGGAATTCCTGTAATAATTCCCGTGTTTCATTTTGTAAAATTTTTATTCCTGCCGGTAAATCTTTCCCCGTCAAATAAACTTCTACGTCAATATTTCCATCTAAACCATTCAGTAATTTTTTTGTAGAAGACGTAAGCGTATATCTTTTTTCTTCTGTCAGATCAAAACGATGATAAAAGAAAGAGGATATCAGGTTAATACCGATTACCGCCAATAAACTAATGGCTAAAACTTTTACAGATTGTATAAGATAATGGTTTTTCATTTTTTATTTTAACCACATAGAAACATAGATTTATTAATAACAGCAACGCGTTTCGTTTCATTAAAGTCATTTGCAAGTAGAAAAACATAGTTTTGAAGCGAAGCTTCAGCTATTGTTTTTCTATTTTGTTTTTCTATTTTCATAAGATATATAGCTATGTGCCTATGTGTTTATTTTTTTATTATTGTATTACCATTTGCGGCTTTCCAGCGCTGTTCTTGTTCCGATTAAAAATAAACTTATCACGCTTAAAAAATAAACGATGTCTCTTGTGTCTACAACGCCGCGGCTGATAGAATCATAATGCGCGTTTAATCCGATTGATTGAATAAAATAATCCAGTTTTCCCTGAAAGACTTCTAATGAACTGATTCTGAAAAATGCATCATACATTAAATAACACAAAAATACACCCACTAAAAAAGCAACTATCTGGTTGTTTGTAACTGCAGAAGAAAAGATTCCGATGGCAACAAATACGGCACCAAGAAAATATAAACCGATGTAACTGCCGCAGGTCGCACCGCTGTCTATCGGCGCATCTGCTAAACTTAATTTTTTTATACAAACAAAATAAATGATGGTTGGTAAAAAAGTAAACGTCCATAAAAATAATGCTGCAAGATATTTTCCGATTACTATTTGTAAATCAGTGATTGGTTTTGTTGTCAGGAATTCAATAGTGCCGCTTTGTTTTTCATCTGCGAAAGTACGCATCGTTATAGCAGGAATCAGGAACAATAAAATCCATGGAGACAATGTAAAGAATGTGTCTAAGGTTGCATAATTACTTTCTATGATATTACCCTGGAAAATAAATAAGTTTAATGCCAATACAATAAAGAAAACAGCCATGCTGATATAGGCTATCAGTGAGGAGAAAAATAAATTGATTTCTTTTTTTAGAATTGCTGTCATATATTTTATTGGTCAATAGTTATTAGTGAATAGTTTTCATTGTTTTGCAAACTATTTATTTGTCAACTGTCAACTTTATTCGTTAGTAGCTGGAAAATATCTTCCAAGCTTTTATTTTCTTGTTTTAATGTCAGTAAGGCATTGTTTTTACTTACTGCAAATGCGAAAATATCTTTTCGTAATTGCACGCTGTCTTTTCCATGCAATATAAATTGTGTATCAGAAATCTGATCAATAAGATGAACATGCTGAATTTCATTTAATTCATTTGCGAGTACATTATTTTCAAATTCTACTTCAATTAAAATTTCGCTGCTTAATAAATTCTGTAAATTTTCAGGCTTATCATTTGCAACGAGTTTTCCTTTATTGATAATAATCACTCTGTCGCAAACCGCTTGTACTTCCTGCATAATATGTGTAGAGAAAATAATAGTTTTTTCTTTTCCCAATTCTTTTATCAGATTGCGAATATCAGATAATTGATTTGGATCCAAACCTGATGTTGGTTCGTCTAAAATTAAAATTTCCGGGTCGTGAATTAAAGCCTGCGCTAAACCCACGCGTTGTTTGTACCCTTTAGAAAGCTCGCCAATCTTTTTATGTTGTTCAATATTTAAACCAACTAAACCAATGACTTCTTTAATTTTTCTGTCTTGATTCTTTGCTCCCGGTTCATGTATCTTGTATGCAAACTCCAGAAATTCCTTCACATACATATCATAATACAACGGATTATTTTCCGACAGATAACCGATTTTTTGTTTTACCAGTAAAGGCTGTTGAATAATATCTAATCCGCAAACTGATGCTGTGCCTGAACTTGGAGGCAGATAACATGTCAGCATTTTCATCGTCGTGGATTTCCCTGCGCCGTTTGGCCCGAGAAATCCCAGAATTTCTCCTTTTTTAGCTTCAAAAGAAATACTGTCTACCGCTTTTTGGCTAGCATAAAATTTTGATAAATTATGTACGGAAACAGACATATATAGATTACAAAAATAAGCATTTTAATTGCATTCAAATTCTTAATTTTCTTAAATTTAAAAAGGTATTGAGAAAAACTATTATCTTTACCTTTAACAGAAAATGAATTCTTCCCACAAATATTATGGTCTATTATTAGTAATATTTATTGCTGCGTTGACTTCATGCAGTGTCGGCAATAAAGTTATTCCTGATCCAGGCGGCATCACAGGAGTCGATACGACAAATACTACACTGAATACATTTACGGTTTTTGTGACTGGTGATACTTCTTTTATAATGAATATTACAAGTATAGATTCATTAAATACACTGGAAGATGATAGTTTAATCATTGCCGGCTATGAGCTTAACGGTACTGCATTAGCTGGTCTATTCGGATTTAAGACATATGGTTCCAGTCCCGGCACTTATCTTACAGAGCAGGCGCCGCCAGGAATTACACAGGCAGAATTTGGAATTGTAAAAACAATCAATGGTGCACGCAGAATATATTCTATGAATCACGGAAGTGTTACTATTACTGAACACGACAGAACAGCTAAAACTGTAAAAGGAAGATTTGATGTTAACAATCAATATAATATTACGGCAACCAGATACCTGCGGTGTACCGGATATTTTTATATCAAATATCAGTAATTATTTTTCAACGGCTTTTTGAATATTTTCTAGCACATAACCCCATGTGTAGTACTTCCGTGCAATTTCCCTAGAGTTGTCACTTAGTTTTTTCCAGATAATTTTATCAGTCAAAAGCGTGTTCACTGCCGCAGCGTATTCTTCAGGATTATTTTTTATGAAAATATGTTCGGCATCTTTTACTTTCAATCCTTCAATACCGATTGAAGTGGTGACACAAGGAATTCCTCTGTATAACGCGTTCACAACTTTTACTTTTATACCGCTGCCGAAGCGCAATGGCGTAATGAATAATCTGCTTTTCTGAAAAAATGGTTCCACATCTTCTATAAATCCGGTTAAAATAATTTGTTTATCTTTTGATGCAATTTTTTTAATCCGTGGATCGGGTTTTTTACCTACGATATATAATTTTATATCAGGATGCTGTTGTTTTATACTTGACCAAATTTCTTTGTAAAACCAAATCAAACCATCAATATTGGCTTCCCAGCTAAGGGTGCCGATATATAATAATGATTTTTCTGTTTTTTCAAAATCCAGATCCGGTTCATTTAGTAAACTGTCATCGCCAAGGTGATATGTTTCATAAAATTTAGCCGGGTCTGCACCAATTTTGATTAATTGTTCTGTATCATTTGGCGCAGCCAGAATAATGTTTGCTTTTCTACAGATTTGCCGTTCGTATTTTCTTATACGGTATGCCTGGTTGAGCAGTGCAATTTTCTTTGGCAAACTTTTTTCTATTTCGGCAAATCGTTTCCAAATCAGAAATTCGCAATTGTGTTCATGCAGAATAATTTTTCCTTTATAAGTTGAGGGAATATACTGGAACATCACATAATGATCGCAGAAAATAGTATCATATTGATGAATGACAGCATTTATTTTTTCTTTAAAAGTAGCAGATTTATTTCTGTAGAGATTTAAAGGAATTCCCAGAAGGTTAGACAACACCAAGTTTTTTACAGTACGTGGAATATCTAAAGTTTCTGAAGTAAAATAAGTTATCGGAATAGTTTCTAAAAATTCATCAATATGTAATTCATCCTCATTTTTTAAAAAACAGGCAACTGACAAGTCATATTTTTCACTTAGAAAATTCACTACTTTATTCGACTTTATCACACCGCCACTGACAGGCGGAAATGGTAAAGTTGGTGTGAGGAATAAAATTTTTTTCTGCATAATTTTCAATTATCTGTGTTCAACTTGTCGTGCTGAGCCTGTCGAAGTACTAATCATAAAATTGCCAGATAACACCAGCTCTGAATGTTCTGTCTAAATAACCATAATCGGGTGCTGTGTAAATTCCTTTTTGTTTAAACATTCCCTGGTTTACATGTTCTACACGCAAAAATATATTGGTGAATTTTACCTGTAAGCTAAAAAACACATCCATGATTGGATAAAATGTAAGTTTCTGTTTGTTCTGCTGATAAAATTCTGCTAAGGATGGATTGTATGCATTGCCTGTAAAATTTGTATTGTATAAAATATCAAAACCTAAGTGTGCATTCAACTTTCCGGAAATCCATCCGCCTTTATAATATAAGGTTTGTTTTACCGCAAACAATGGCAAGCGGATAATATCTTTATTTGAAATCCATTGTACATATAATTCAGTTCCGGAAAAGATATATTTAGTATTAAAATCTTTTTGCAGTTTCACTACTAAAACATTTAGTGGTTTATTGTATTGCTGCGGGAGAGAAGCAGTATTATTGTAAATATAATTTTGAATAAAATAATTCTGAACAGTGGCGAACAATAATTGTTTTCTCCAGGAAAATGATGCTTCTGCTTTTACCTGAAATGTTTTCTTAAAATCATTTATATAAGCGTAATGATTTCCGAAATAAAATTCCTGTTTTTGTGATGGAGATGCTAAGGAAATATTTCCGTTCACACCAATAGAGATTGATTTTTTAAAATTCAGTTTTCCCAGAAAATTTACTTGAAAATCACCGATATATTTTGGCGCAACATCAACCGCAGCGTCTACCGAATAGCCAAAGAAAGCAGAGTCCGACTGGTTGTAAATTCTTGCTTTTAGTTTGATATCATTTATAAATTGATTAACAAAACGCTGTTTATACTGAATGAAATCGTATTGTACGCCTGCTGCAAATAAGAATTTTTTTGGAGCTGTATCATTCTGAATATTCTTGAAATATACAGCATTCGATAATTTCCATGTTTTGGTATAGTCATCAGTAGAATCTGCATCATAAATTAAACGCTCATAAAATACAGAATCATTTTCAAAATCCTTATACCGGAATTTCCAATGCGAAAATTCAAAGTCATGTGCAATGGCAAATTTTGGCTGTACAATTTTTCTTTTAGTAGAATCATTAATTTCTACTTCAACTTTTTTTCCAAAATTGATTTGCTCGTGAAAATTAATATTGCGTTCGCTCCATTTGTTAATTGCATCACTTAAATGAACATTAACAAATGATTTGTTTTTTTTATAGATAGGATTTGTAAATACATCACTTTGTGCCCAACCACCGTTTTCCTGATTTTTTATTCCGTTATAAATAAACGCGGCTTTTAATTCATAACGTTTATTTTTGCTTTGATAATTACTTTGTACAGAAAATAAATTATGAATAGATAACTGGTTCTGGCTTTTTCCCTTAAAACTGTTTCTGTGAAAATCAAATCCGGCGCCAACATTCGGTTTGATATTAATGGCAAATTCTGCCCCACCGACAATTTCTTCTTTACCCCCAAATACAAAATTCAAATCGGTATATGGTGTTTTTGTATTGAAATATTTTATAGTCTGAGGTTTTATAAAATATAAATCGAAAGAATTAAAACCATGTTTGAAGCCAATCGGATTATCGTTTGTAAACATCATGGAATAATAGGCAGTTCCATAATTTCCTAAATTATGATACGGCACAAATTGTTTTTCCGTTGTATTGTATCTGTGAAAATTTTCTATTAAAGAATCTGGCTTGCGTGGTGTTGGATTTGCCAGCGTCACATATTTCGCATCAAAATATAATTTTGGATTTGGTTTCGTGATTTGAATCTGACCAAAAGAGACTAATGAGACAAAAGATATGAGATATGAGACAAGAATCTTCTTCACAGGTCAAAAATACGGATTTTATTTAGGCAAAATACGTAAGATTTATAAACCCAATGCATAATACCAGTTTTATTCTACGATTTGAAGTTTTGCAAACTTCAGCATGATTTTTTTATTGCCGACACCATCAAAAAATATGGTAGCAATCCTGTTTTCGCCGCCGCCTTCTACACTCAGTACTTTTCCCTGATTGAATTTTTCGTGAATGACTTTCATGCCGGCTTCCAGTGTTTTTAAATCAGAAGAAAGCATGCTGCTTGTATTTGCAGCAGTTCTTATTTTAGTTAAATGTTGAGGTTGTTCGAATGTTGGTTTTGGAACTGTAGGTTCTTGTTTCTTCTGATTTGCTTTACTCAGATACCATTTTGTATTTTCATCATCACCAAAAAACGATTTTTGTTCCGGTCTTGCCTTTTCTTTTTGTCCGTAGAAAATTTTGTTTTCTTCAGCAATCTCATCAATAAAACGACTTTGGTCACCGTAATTCAATTGACCAAATTTGTATCTTGTTAATGCATATGATAATGTCAGGAATCTTTTGGACCGAGTGATTGCCACATAAAATAAACGACGTTCTTCTTCCAAGTCTTCACGCGTATTCATCGACATGATAGAAGGGAATAAATTTTCTTCCAGGCCTACAATAAATACACTGCTGAATTCCAGACCCTTTGCGGCGTGTATCGTCATCAGTTTTACTTTCTCTTTATTTTCATCTTTGGAATCGTCCATGTCTGTCAGCAAAGAAATCTGCTGAAGATAAGCTGCAAGATCATTGTCCGGACGAACTTCATCTTCTTCATATTCCGGCTGTTCACCCACCGTATATTCTTTGATACCATTCAGTAACTCCTGGATATTTTCAAAACGGGAAATTCCTTCTGCGGTTTTGTCTTTGTATAAATCCTGAATGATACCGGTTTGTTTGCCAATATATTCTGCAATTTCATATGCATTTTTACCCGACAACATTGCACGAAAACTTTTTATCATGATGCCAAAATCACGAATGGATTGTTTCGCGCGCGCCTGCATATCTATGATGATTTCTGGTTTTTCTACTACGTGCCACAAGGGTAAATCATGTTCATTCGCAGTTACAATCAGCCTGTCAATACTGGTGTTTCCAATGCCTCGCACCGGATAATTAATAATGCGTTTCAGTGCTTCTTCATCATTTGGATTTACCACTACGCGCAAATAAGAAATAAAATCCTTGACTTCTTTACGCTGATAGAAAGACAGTCCACCATAAATTTTATAAGGAATATTTAATTTGCGCAGCGCTTCCTCAAAAGAACGCGATTGCGCATTTGTCCTGTATAGAATCGCAAATTCAGAATGCTTCAGATGGTTGCGCATTTTCTGGTCGAAAATGGCATCTGCAACAATACGAGCTTCGTCTGTATCACTTGCAGTTTTGAAAACTTTTATTTTTTCGCCACCTTTATTTTCTGTCCAGATTTCTTTTGGTAACTGTGCTTTATTGTGTTTGATAATCTGGTTTGCTGCACTTACAATATGTTCTGTAGAACGATAATTCTGTTCCAGTTTAAAAACTTTTAAATCAGGATAATCACGCTCAAAATTTAAAATATTTTCGATAGTAGCGCCACGAAAAGCGTAGATACTTTGTGCATCATCACCCACCACGCACACATTTTCATGCTGACCTGCAAACAGTTTTACAATTTCATACTGCGCATTATTCGTATCCTGAAACTCATCAATTAAGATATGCGTAAAACGATTCTGGTATTTATATAAAACATCCGGGAATTTTGTAAGAAGCTCATGCATCTTTAGCAGTAAATCATCAAAATCCATCGCACCTGCTTTGAAGCATCTGTCCTGATATTTTGCAAATAATTCCGCAATCTTTGGTCTTCCGCTGCTTTCATCATCCGATACCAAATCCACATTCATTGCATATTTTTTCGCATCTATCAATCCGTTCTTTGCAGAAGAGATTCTATAAAAAACAGTAGCAGGTTTATATAATTTATCATTTAATCCTACTTCCTTAATAATTGTTTTTAAAAGACTCTTGCAGTCATCTGGGTCGTAAATTGTAAAATTATTAGGATAGCCTAAACGATGTGCTTCCGCGCGCAGGATACGTGCGAACACCGAGTGAAAAGTGCCCATGTATAAATTACGTGCTTCGTGTCCGACAATATGCGAAATACGTTCGCGCATTTCCGCTGCTGCCTTATTTGTAAAGGTCAGCGCCATAATACGAAACGGATCAATATTATTTTTAATAAGATAGGCAATACGGTAAGTGAGCACGCGCGTTTTTCCCGAGCCGGGACCGGCAATAATCATCACCGGACCATTGATAGTAGTAACAGCATTGAGCTGTGATTCGTTTAATTCGGCTAATTCACGCATGGGTGCACAAAGATACTTTTTTGAGTCAGGATTTTAAAAGTGATTTATCGACAAAAGTCAAATTAAGTCAATAATTTAAGGTTGCAATAATTCCGACACGTCGGCGAGGTTCCAGACCTCGCCGACGTGTCGGATATCTCATATCATTTGTTATCTTTATCAAAAATTTAATAGAATGGCTAAAGGCAATGATTCGCCGTTAAAGAAGACCTGGATACGATTAAAAAAGAACAAACCGGCGATTATCAGCTTAATTGTAATTTTAATTTCAGTTCTTTTAGCTATTATCGGCCCGAGCATTGCGCCTGATAAAACACCGGATGCTGATGACCAGATTTTAGAACTGGCTAATGTAAGTCCGGGATTTTCCACCAAACTTTTATTAGTACAAAAAAACAGGGAAGAAAAGAATCCATCCATTTTCAGCAGAATATTATTCGGTACGGATAATTCAAATGAAATGATTCCAATTAATTCGTATTCATTTGATGATAGTGCAAATATTGTATTGCAGACGTATGAAGGTGAAGGCAGAACAGCTCTGAAAAAAGTACTGACAATTGTAGATGTATGCAAGGCTTTGTCAAATACCAATCCTGCAATTCATATTAATGGCGACCAGGCTGCTTTTACAGATTTCAATGAAAAAAAAGAAACAGCATCTATTGCATCACTAAAAAAAGAAATCGAAAGTAGGGTTATTACACAAAAATATTATCTGGGAACAGACGGATATGGACGTGATATTCTAAGCAGATTATTGTTTGGTGTACGTGTTTCTTTATCGGTAGGTTTGGTCGCGGTGATGATTTCATTAACCATAGGAATTTTTATGGGAAGTGTTGCCGGCTTTTACCGTGGTACAGTGGACAATATCATCATGTGGTTCATCAATGTAATCTGGGCGATACCGACTATTTTATTAGCAATGGCCATTCGTTTTGCGATTGGTGATAAGATCCCTTCGTTTCTTGCCATTTTCATTGCAGTAGGCTTGTCTATGTGGGTGGAAGTTGCCCGTATTGTTCGAGGCCAGGTTTTAGGAGTCCGTGAAATGGAATATGTGCAGGCAGCACGAGGTTTGGGCTACAATAATGCGAGAATCATTATCAAACATATTTTACCAAATATCATTGGGCCTATTATGGTAATTGCAGCTTCAGATTTTGCCTCAGCTATATTAATAGAAGCAGGTTTGAGTTTTGTAGGTATCGGTGTAAAACCGCCAACGCCAAGTTGGGGCACCATGCTGAATGACCATCGCGCTTATTTACTGACACCGGGCAAAGCTTTTTTAGCATTGGCTCCAGGAATTTGCATTATGGTTATGGTGCTGGCATTCAATCTATTAGGAAATGGACTTCGTGATGCTTTTGATGTAAAAGGAAAAACCGTTTAATCTAAATCTACGCATAATCAATAAATTACAATCATAAAATTTTGATGTTTTTGTATTATTGACCAAAGTTAAATAATAGTTGAACTACCTTGTAAATAACATGTTTTAATTGTGAATTCCAGTTTTATACTTATTTTTGGTGACCGAAATAGATTGGCCGGACTTTAGTTTGGTTTAAAAAGAAAGAAAAAAATGAGAAGAACATATATTCACAAAGAAGGCTGGAAAATAGTATTATGTACTTTTTTAATTGTTTTAATAATCAATTTGCTTACCAATTTTGCTTTTCATGCAGGAAAAACTGCAAGCTGGGTAATTTTCATTTTAAGCTTCTCATTCTTCTGTTTTGTTACTTATTTTTTCAGAAATCCAAAAAGAAACTTAATCACAGACGACGATAAAATTATTTGCCCGGCAGACGGAAAAGTAGTGGTGATTGAAGAAGTGTACGAACCTGAATACTTCGAAGATAAACGGTTACAGATTTCTGTATTTATGTCGCCCGCAAATGTGCACGTGAACCGCGCGCCGATAGCAGGTGAGGTGAAATATTCTAAATATCATGACGGAAAATACCTGGTAGCATGGCATCCTAAATCTTCTACGGAAAATGAGCGTACTTCTATTGTTATAGATAATGGAAGCGTGGATGTTTTGGTTCGTCAGATTGCGGGAAAGGTAGCACGACGTATTGTTTATTATTTAGAAGAAGGTGATTCTGTACAGCAAGGTGCTGATTTTGGCTTTATCAAATTTGGTTCTCGGGTAGATTTATTTTTACCCTTGGATACAAAAATAAATGTTCAGCTGGGACAAAAAGTAAAAGGCGGAATTACCGTAATTGGAGAGTTGCCAATAAAATAATCACTTAAGTTTATATAAAGTTATTCCATTAAAATTTCCTATTATTTGATATGGCTTTAGCTCTTTTGTGTACATAAAACCATTGTTACTTAGTAACAAATAATCAGCTTTCTTATCTTTTAATACAGACAAATAATCATTGAATTCTGTGTATCCTTTTCTTTTTAATTGATATAGTGTTTTGTCTGGTGAATCATCCGGCAGCGATATCAGAATTTTATTTTCAGTTACGCCATTTTTTTCTAAAAAATCCTGCATTTCATCAGAAGATAAATAGCCGTTATATAAGTTGTCGGTTAGTTTTTCGGTTACAAATATTTTACAAAAAATCAGATTGGGAATCAGGCATAAGAATAAAAGTGTATGTGTGAATACATTTTCTGCATGAAAGAGATTATAGGTCTTTAATAAACCGATGATACCAAATAAAACAAAGATATAGAATGGGACATAATAGTATTCATGCCCTATCATTTTCTGGTAAAATAATAAAAGATAAATAATAGCTAGCAAAAAACTTGTTCCAATTAATATGCGTAATTCTATATCAAGTTTTTTCCAATGTCTTATCAAAAAATATGATGACATAATTAAAAAGACTGAAGTTGGCCGCCAAAAATAATTTTTGCTTAAAGAAATTGTCATACGCCAGATACCTAAACCAATATCGTGTAAAGCTACTTTCCAGATGGGAAACACATTCAGGAAGTAATAGGTGTCATGATTTGTTTTGTTGTAGTTTTTTGCATAGAAATACCAGCATAAAGGCAAAATACAAAAGGTAAAAGGTATAAATAATTTTATTTTAAATGGTTTTATTTTTAGTAAAAATATAAAAGCTATTACAAAGCTGATAATTTCACTGGCTTTTAATAAGGCTGCAAATGCAAATAAGATAAAAGCAAGCAAAAACATTAACATATTTTCTTTTTTATTACTATACAAGAAAAATGACCAGCCGATAAATGCAAAACTCAATGCAGGAACATCACTTAAAAAATTATTTCCATAAAAAACCAGAAGCGGTGAAGTAAATAGGAGTAAACTGCAGACAAAAGAAAGAAATCTTCGTTGCAAAAAATAAAATGCAATAAAATAAGTTGATAAAATTCCTGCTAAGAAAATGACGCTGTGTATTAATCGCAATGCGAATGCTGCATTTTTAAATTGTGCAGCCATAAAATAAAAGACAGGAAATTCACCAACCACTTTTCCATTTACCGACTGCAAGTTGTAAATTTCAGGTTGTAAAAAAGGTAAATTAAATTGCTGATAGTTCTGTGTCATGGCCATGCAATCCGCCTGTCGCCATAAATGTGAACCTTGCGGAAGCAGATGCAGCATTGACGGATAATTATAAAATATACAGACAGCTATAACCGCAACCAATAGAATATATAAACCTGTTAGTGTTGACTTCAACATGTGAAAATTGATTAGCTGCCTTTTTTATTTTGATTCTTGTATCATCCCGATAATTATTGGTACAGAATGACCTTGGCATAAACTAATACCCGAATATTTGTTCTAATGTGTATTTAGTTACTTTGCCGAATTTATTCAAGTCATTCAACTTTATCTTTTTCTCATCGCCGATAATGCTTATAGTATATGGTTTTGGCGAAATAATTGCCCGATGGAATTTCACCAAGTCATTAAAGGTTAAATTGTCCAGTAATTTATATGTTTTCTCACGTGTATCGTAACTGATACCTTTACGTTGCGCATCTAAAAATTTGAATAAAATCTGTTGTTTTAAAATGCGTGAAGAAGCATAGTTATTTTTTAGCGATGCTTTAGAAACTGCAAATGTTTTTTCTGAATTTGGTAAGGAATCCAGTAATAATTGCATGCTTGGTATTGCTTCATTCATCTTGTCTGCCTGGCAACCTACGTATGCATTCATGGAATTCGGTTCGTTCTTTTTATACGCATTTTCATAGTATGCATACGTTGAATAAGCTAATGCTTTGGATTCACGTATAGTTTGCCAGACTATATTTCCTGTGTATTCATTATATAAATCTATTGCCGGAATATTTATCGGGTTAAATAAGGTTGAATTTTTATTCCATGTAATTTCTGTCTGCACCATATCATAGTTTGCAAAATTTACTTCTTTGGCCTTGTTCGTTTTAAATATAAACGGATAGCTCGGCGGTAAATTTTTTGTTGTAATGGTTGTCTTATGATACATCGACAATGTAGACACTAGTTCCTGTTGATCTTCCGGCCCATAGTATAAAATCTTATGAGGATACTTTGTGAGATTTTTTATCAGGATTACTAATTCTTCTGCCGTTAGTTTTTTCAGTTCTTCATTTGAAAACTGAAAATTAAATGGATTTTTAATACCATAGATTGCGATGTTGGATAAGCCGTCACGTATGTTTGATTTTTCCAGTTTATCATCTTCTCTTTTTTTGATAAAGTCACTGATAAAATCATTTAATTTTTTTTGGTCGGACTGACAATTAGCCAGCAGGTGTTCTAATAATTCTATAGATTTTGAAAGATTATTATTAAGTCCGTTTAATTGAATATATGTAGAATGCTCATCACATCTTGTACTAAAATCAGATGCGTACTTGTAAAATTCTTTATTAATTTCTTCATTTGTATAACGGTTGGTGCCAAGATATTTTAAATATGCAAGTGCAATAGGTAATTTTTTCATATTGCTGCTGCCCATTTCAAAATAGTAATACAAAGAAAAAAGCTGGTTGTCTGTATTTGGTGAGATGATTACAGGCACTTTATTAGACATGGCATGTCGGATGTCTTTTGTAAAATCAAGAAAGACAGGTTTTATTTCTTCCACTTTCATTTCAGAAATTTGTTTCAGGAAATCAGATTGTGCATTTCTGTTTACTTCCACTTCATGTATTGGTGGTTTGGTTACTTTAACAACAGTTGTATCTTTACCTGTTTTTTTATAAACGACCACATAATTATTGCCGAACCACTTATTCGCAAAACTTACAATGTCATTTTTAGAGTAACTTTTTACTTCTTCATAAAAAGCGAGTTCATCATTCCAGTTTACTTCTTTTATAAAATCATCCAGTAAATTATATGCTCTGTCGCTGTTGCTCTCCATTTTTTGTAGCTTCTCTTTTTCAAAGTTATTTTTTACAGCCTGCATCAGACCATCATCGAAATTCCCTTTTTTTATATTTTCGATTTCATTTAAAATAAGGTTTTTTACTTCTGTTAATGATTGCCCGGATTTTGGCTTCCCATCCAGTTTATAAAAACTATAATCTTTCATAGTCTGAGCATATGAAACTGCTTCCAGAACTTTTTGTTTTTTGTTTAGATTAATATCCAGTAAACCAGCAGTGCCATTCGCTAATAATCTATCTGTAAACTGCAGCAGACTTGCTTCTTTTGATTTTGCGGCAGGGAAACGATAACCTATGGAAACCCATTCATCTTTCGGACCGTAAACAGTTTTTTCTATTGGCGTTGTGATTTCTGCTTCCTGCGGTGCGATGTAAAGCTTTACTTCTTTTGATACAAATGTTCCGAATTTTTCATCTACCATTTTCATCACTGCATCAGGATTAAAATCACCTACTAAAATCATACACATATTATTAGGCACATAATTGTTCTGAAAATACTTTTTAATTTCTAATAGGGAAGGATTTTTCAAATGTTCTATTGTTCCAAGCGTTGTTTGCTGTCCATAATTATGTTTCTGAAACAGATTAGCTAACAATACTTCACTCGCTTTTCTGTCGTCATTATCTAGGCCTCTGTTTTTTTCTTCATATACCGCTTCCAGTTCTGTGTGAAATAATCTGAAAACAGGATTCTTGAAACGATCCGCTTCAATTGTCAGCCAGCGTTCAATCTGGTTAGAAGGAATATCGTTTACATAGGCTGTTTGTTCATACCACGTATATGCGTTCGTGCCTTTCGCACCAATCATTCCCATCAGCTTGTCATATTCATTTGCAATCGCATATTTTGCCGCAATCCCGCTGACAGAGTCAATCTTTGCATATATTTTTGAACGTGTTGTTTCATCTTTTGTGGAATTATAGTTTTCATACAAATCATCAATCTGATCTAAATAAGGTTTCTCTTTTCCCCAATCCAAAGAACCATATTTCTCTGTTCCCTTAAACAGCATGTGTTCTAAATAATGAGCCAGTCCTGTATGGTTTGCTGGGTCTGTATTGCTTCCTGCTTTTGTGGCAATGATTGTCTGCAAACGTGGTTCTGCTTTATTGATTCCAAGGATTACGGTAAGACCGTTTTTCAAGGTATAGAATCTTGTTTTTAGCGGATCATTCTTTACATATTTATAAGTGTAGCCGTTGCCGGTTTCTGTTATCCATTCATATGCAGCCTGTGCGTGAGTGATATAAAAAGAAAGTAATAAAAGTGCAGAGATGAAAGAATTCTTTTTCATAGAAATATTTTAATCATTCAATTGATTTAAAAATAGATTACATGAAAGATAAAATAAAAAGAGAAGACTAAATAATATTTACATCAATAAAACGGTAATTATTTATCCATAATTTCCACTTGTTTTTCTTTATTCGCAATAATTTGCGGCGTGCCTTTGAATTCACCAATTTTTCCTTTAATGCAGATTGTTTTTCCCTGTAAAAATTCTTCCGGTTTGTAAGAAAAATTTTGTCTGTCCTGACCAAATATCATCAGCGTAAAAACCTGTTCTGGATATTTTTTATCGAGGTTGATATACGTAGGATTTGTTTTGCCGTTTTCACTGTATTTTGTGCTTACCACTTTTCCGCAAACACAAGCATCTTTGCCGATATTATCCTTTGCCTGTAAAGTATTTATTTTTCCTTTTCCAAAATCTTTTGGCGTGAATTGAGAAGCTTTTAATTGTTCAAAATAAGAGGGATCAAAATCTAAAATATTAGCTGAAGCCTCCAGCTTATTTTCAAGGCTGTCATTTAATTTAGGAAAGAAATTAATGCCGGTTAATTGTTCGATGCTGTCAATAGAAACTACATGCTTGTCCAGCTCATAAGGTACATCTTTATTTGAATACAAAAAAGCAATAGCTTTATAGATTGGAGGGTAAAAATCCAGT
Organism: Sphingobacteriales bacterium; assembly: GCA_043757615.1. Lineage (GTDB taxonomy): Bacteria > Bacteroidota > Bacteroidia > Chitinophagales > JADIYW01 > JADJSS01. Next base: position 18,701 of record JAYVPA010000181.1, read on the forward strand.
ACAATTTTATACAAAAATTCCGGTATAGAAACCTTAAAAGAACCTTGTGGAATCTTTGATAAATTATCTTTCAGGACAGGTCCTGTTACCACGATTAATTCAGTATTGTCAATCGCCCATTCGCGGACCTGCATTTCTAATTTATTCCAGCTGCCTTGATTCAATTGCGGATTTTGCGGAATAATATTTGAATAATAATAGGATTCACTCAATGCTTTCCTGTTCCATTTAAAATCAGCAGAAGCAGCCATATGACCACGGTCAAAACCGCTGTTCCAGTAATCAACAGAATCAGACATATTTTGTTTGATAAAGGGATCAGGTCTGAAATCATTGCTTCGTGTCTGGCTGCCGTACAAAATATCTTTCAATATAACATGTACTACATAATTTGGCTCTCGATGAAACGGATTATAGCTGGAAAGAAATGCAACATGTTTTACAAGTTGTTCATTTGGAATGGGTGCTGCAATGCCGACAGAATCAATCAGCTTTTGAATGTGTAATAATTTAGAAGATTCAATTTCTTTGAAAATATCTTTTTGTAATTGATAAGAAGAAATAGTATCCTCAGCAAAAGAAGAGAGGAGGCAAAAGAAAGAAGCCAGAAGGAGAATTATTTTAAAATATTTATTCATATTTATTCAGTAAAAATACAAAAAAAATGAAAGACCGGGAGAGTTATCAGATAGCATGATAAACTAAAGAAAAACGAGCCATTTTAGCGGCTCGTTTCTTATTTCTAATCGTTGTAAATTGATTCTATCTCTTTTTGATATCGCTCGTTAATGACCTTCCGTTTTATTTTCATGGTTGGTGTCAGTTCACCTGTTTCAGGCGTCCATTCGGATTTCAGTAATTTGAATTTCTTGATTTGTTCAATATGGCTGAAATTCGGATTTAACTCATCAACAACACTTTGGTATTTTGCAGTCACTTTCGGATTTGCAATTAATTCTTCGAGGGATGAAAACGAAATGCCGTTTTCTTTAGCAAATCCTTCTAACACATGAAATGCAGGTACGATTAAAGCAGAAACAAATTTCTTGCTTTCACCAACTACCATAATTTGTTCGATAAAGAAATTTTCTCTGAACTTGCTTTCAATCGGAGCAGGAGCTACATATTTTCCTCCAGAAGTTTTTAATAATTCTTTTTTTCTATCTGTAATTTTTAAAAATTTATTGCCTGCATTATTTGTAACGAATGTACCAACATCACCGGTGCTGAACCATCCATCTTCTGCCAGCACTTCTTTTGTTTTTTCAGGCTCTTTATAGTAGCCCATCATAATGTTCGGACCCTTCGCTAATATTTCGCCGTCTTCCGCAATTTTAATTTCTACATCTCTTATCGGCATACCAACTGTACCTAACATTGCGCCGCCTTCTGTAAAACGGTTAAACGTTAATACAGGCGAAGTCTCCGTTAAGCCATAACCTTCTCGGATTGGAATTCCTGCTGCTGAGAATACACGCGCCATTTTTAACGGGCACGCTGCAGAACCTGTTACGATTCCCATAATTCTTCCGCCTAAACCTTCACGCCATTTAGAGAAAATTAATTTATCTGCAATTTTGAAAGTAAAAGATGGTTTTTGATCATATTCATATTTGTCAGCCATTTCCAAAGCCCAAAAAAATAATTTCTTCTTTAAGCCTTTTAAGGCCAATCCTTTATTCACAATACCTTCGTATACTTTCTCCAGTAATCTCGGTACAGTCGTAAAGAAATGAGGACGAACAGTTCCTAATTTATCTTTCAATGTATCAATGTCAGTGTAGTATACATTCGCACCTGAATGTAAATACGTATAGATTACCATTCTTTCAAAAATATGACACAAGGGTAAAAAACTTAGCGCAGTATGTCCTGCCTGAATAGGTAATTCTGCGCGAACAGTCAGTACATTGGAAACAATGTTATGATGTGACAACATAACACCTTTTGGTATACCTGTGGTGCCTGATGTGTAAATTAAAGTAGCTAATGCGCTTGGGTCAATAGTGTCTGAAATTGCTTTAATCTGAGCAATATCGCCGCCTTCACCTGATTGTATAATTTCCTCGTAATTGTGCGCGCCATCAACGTTATCAAATGTATAGATTTCTTTTAAAGTCGGAACCGTCGCTTTTAAATTTTTTACTTTCTCGTATAATTTTGCATCTGAAACAATACAGATTTTTGCTTCTGCATGATTCAAAATATATTCGTAATCTTTCTCACTGATAGTGGGATATAAAGGAACATTAATAGCACCGATTTGTCCGATGCCCTGATCGCAGATATTCCATTCGGTACGGTTAGCTGAAGTTACAACTGCTACTTTATCACCTTTCTGGATGCCAAGTTTCAGTAATCCTAAACTCATGTTATTCGACAAAGTAATTAATTCATCTGTGCTCACTTTCCACCAGCTTCCGTCCTTCATGGTAGAAATTGCTGCCTGTTGTGGATGATTTTCCTTTTGATAATGTAATACGTCAAATAATCTCTTTACTTCCATCTTCACGAAATTTTATTGTAAAATGTATCTATTAAATCCTTGTATTTCTCTTTTATAACTTTTCTTCGCAGTTTCATGGTGGCTGTAAGCAACCCATTTTCCGCAGTCCATTCGTCTGCTAATAGTTCAAATTGTTTAATTTGTTCTACTTTGCCAAAGTTAACATTAAATTCTGTAATTATATCTTTGAAAAGCTGTTTTACTTGTTGATTATGAATTAATTCCTTAGTGGAAATATATGATATTTCGTTTTTTTCAGTCCATTCTTTCAGGTTTTCAAAATTCGGAATAATCAAGGCTGAAATATACTTTTCACCATCACCTTCCAGTACAATCTGGTCTACGTATTTAGATTCTTTTAATTTATTTTCAATCGGTGCCGGAGCCACATATTTTCCACCGGAAGTTTTAAAGAGTTCTTTTTTTCTGTCCGTGATTTTCAAAAAACCATCCGCTGTAAATTCACCTACATCACCTGTTAGCAACCAGCCATCTTTGTTAAAGACTTTCTGCGTTTCGTCATCATTTTTATAATAACCAAGCATTACGTTTGGTCCTTTTATCAGGATTTCGCCGTCTTCCGCAATTTTTGCCTGAACACTTGGCAATAATTTACCTACGCAACCAGCACGAAAATCTTTTGCTCTTAATGGAATTACACTTACAACTGGAGAACATTCCGTTAAACCATAACCTTCTAAAACAGGAATTTCTGCATTAGTGAAAATAGTAGCTAATCTTGGCTGCAATGGAGCAGAACCACAGATGATTGCTTTTATTCTGCCGCCCAAAGCTTCCCGCCATTTATTGAATATAAGGTTATTTGCAACTATCAGATTTGAATTATCTGTAAATGAACGCGGTTGTCCCAATTCATTATTCTTAGCCTGTTTTAATGCCCAGAAGAAAAGTTGTTTTTTAAAACCTGTAAGAGCGGAACCTTTTTTTACAATCTTTTCATATACCCTTTCCAGTAAGCGAGGAACAGTCGTAAAATAATGTGGTCTGATGTCTTGTAAATGTTCCGAAATAGTTTCTAATCCATCAGCATAATAAATAGAAACACCTCCTGCGAAATAAACATAGTTAATTGTTCTTTCGAATACATGGCTAAGCGGCAAAAAGCTTAGCACAATTTCTCTTTTTTGTAATGGAATAGCACTCAGGCAATCTTTTACATTTGAAACAATGTTATTGTGAGACAGCATTACACCTTTAGGTATACCTGTTGTGCCAGATGTATAAATAATAGTTGCCAGATCATTTGGCTGAATAGATTTTTTTATGGATGAAACTTGTTCAGACAATGATTTATCTTCTGTCAATAATTCCTTCCAGTTTTTAACATTTTCAACTTCATCAAAACTATATACAGTTTTTAAACTTGATATATTCGGAATGATTTGAGAAATCTTGCGATACATCAGTTTGTCAGAAACAAAAATATATTTGACTTCAGCATGATTAAAAATAAACTCGTATTCTTTACTACTGATAGTCGGATAAACCGGAATGTCCACCACACCGATTTGCATACATGCCAAATCAATAAAATGCCATTCAGGACGATTTGTGGTAGAAATAATAGCAATCTTATCACCTTTCTGCAAACCCAGTTGTAATAAACCCTGACTTAATTTATTAGAGATAGAAATAAAGTCATTTGTCGAATGGCTTGTCCAAGTTTTTTTACCTGCCTGCCGGTCAGGCAGGTCTTCTCTTCTGGACAGACATTTGTCTAACGGACAAGTCTTTTGCTGGAATTCAATTATATCAAATATTCGAGTATAGGACACGCTTCAGAGAAAATGTGAATTTCAAAATTAAAAAATTAAATTCGTTGTGCAATCTATTATGAAAGATTTATCTGATTTAATTTTATATAAGGCATCTGCAGGTTCAGGCAAGACGTATACACTGGCAAAAGAGTATCTGAAAATCGTCATTCTAAACCCGTACGACTATAATAAAATCCTCGCGGTTACTTTTACCAAGAAGGCGACCGCGGAGATGAAAACCCGGATTATTGAATATTTGAGTTTGTTAGAAAAAAAAGATATAAAAATTCTATCACTCCGTAATGCTGTCATTGAAGAAATTAAACAAGATAAGAATATAGATGTAACTGAACATTTTGATAAAAATGTCCGTGTTGCCCTGCAATTGATTCTGCACGATTATTCTAATTTCAATATTTCAACGATTGATAGTTTTTTTCAGAGTATCATCCGTTCGTTTGCGAAAGAACTGGATTTGCCGATTGGTATGGAAGTGGAGCTGGATACAGATGCCGTATTACAACAAGCAGTGCAATCCATGCTGAAAGAATATAAAACAGATAAAGATGCTTTTTCAAAATGGCTGGAAGAATATGTTTTTGATTTGATAGAAGAAGATAAAAGCTGGAAAATTGAAAAGAATATTGCTAAGCTCGGCAAACAGTTACTGAATGAAGATTATCAGTTGCTCGCAACGACAAGCAAACAGCATTTTGATATAGAAACGTATAAAAATGCATTGACGGAATTAAAGCAGATTATTTTCAATTACAGAAAAAGACTGGATGATTCAACAAAAACTGTTGAGCAAAAAATAAGTCAGGGCAATGTAGAACTGGGTCTGTTTTTTCAGGGAACTAAAAGCGTGCAATCATTTATTAATAATGCAAAACGGTATGAACCAGAAGCAAATTCATATGTACAGAAAATGCTGAATGGCGAATCACTTTTTTCAAAAGCAACTGCAAAAGATGAAACACTTGCTTACCAATTAGAACAAGCCTGGAAAGATTATATAGAATCGTATATCCAAAATATTTTACAGTTAAAAGAGCAATATCAAAAACAATATAACTCAGCGGAAATTGTTCTGAAAAATATTTATTCATTAGCCCTGCTTGAATTTATCAATGCCAAAATAAAGGAATACAAATCGGATAAAAATCTGATCCTGATTTCTGACACTAACCAGATTGTAAGCCTGATTGCTCAACATGAAGAAGTCCCGTTCATCTTTGAAAAATCTGCCAGTTTCCTCAAATATATTTTGGTTGATGAATTTCAGGACACTTCATCTCTGCAATGGAAAGGCATGCTGCCCTTGTTGCTTGAAATACTGCAAAACATTAATGGTCTGGTCTTGATTGTCGGGGATCCTAAACAAAGTATATATCGCTGGCGTGGAGGAAAAATGGAATTAATTATTGATGGTATTGCTGATGATTTATCCTATCACTGGAAAGACAGGAAAAATATTTCGCTGAAAGAAAATTACAGAAGCGCAAGAGAAATAGTGGAATTTAATAATGCATTTTTTTCTACGGTAAAAAATAATATCCAATTAGAAAACAGCTTATTTAAAAACGTGCTTTCTGATGTAGAGCAAAAAATCATAAATAAGGATAAAACAGGATTTGTACAATGCAAATGGCTGGAGAAAAAAGATGACGACGATGTGCAGATGGAAGAAATTCTGAAAATTATACAATCATTAAAACCCACTAAAAAATATGATGATATAGCCATTTTGACACGCAATAATATCCATGGAGCAGTAGTTGCTAACTATCTGCAGGAAAATAAAATTCCGGTAGTTTCTGCAGAATCATTGCTGTTGCAAAACAAGATATCAGTGAAATTGCTGATTGCTGCAATAGAATATGTTTTGAATGCTCAGGAAGATTTTTATCGCGTGAAGTTGAATTATTTATATGCAAGGTTTTTGCAAAAAGAAAATGCAGAAGAATATCTAAGCAAACAAAACAGAGAGACTTATTTTTTCGAAAAACAGGTAAGTTTATTAGACAGAAAAAATGTAGAAAAATTATCTTCGGTTGCAGTAAATGAACTGGTTTTTCTGCTGATGAATGCATTGTCACTGGATATTCAGACGGATAATTATTTATTGCGGTTTCAGGACGTTATTTTTAAATATGTGCAAAGTTTTTCAACATCCACAAATGAATTTTTAGAATATTGGAATGAGCAAAAACATAAATTGTCTATCATTCCGCCTGAAGGAATGAACGCTGTGAAAATCTATACCATTCACAAATCAAAAGGCTTGCAGTTTCCGGTAGTTATTGTTCCGTATGCAAACTGGAGCATGAAACCAAAATCAGATTCGACCATCTGGATAAAAAGTGAAGAGCCGCCTTTTAATCAACTGAATGTTTTTCCTGCAGAGATGACTAAGAAAATGGAAAACAGTTTGTTTGAAAAAGATTATCAGAAAGAAATTGAATTGAATTATATAGACAATATCAACTTGTTGTATGTCGCATTTACAAGAGCGGAAGAGCAGCTGTACATTTTATCTGCTGCTGAAAAAACACCTAAGGATGAGACGTTTCCGCAAAATGTCAGCAGACTGCTTACGGCAATCATTCCAAAATTAAATCTGAAAGATAGTGTATCAGATATAAATGAATTTTCATTCGGCAATGCAACTACAATAGCATCCAATGAAGATGAAGCAATGGCGGTTGTTATATTGAAGCCAACATTGTTCCATAATTTTAAAACCAAAATTCCGTTAGCCACAAAGAAAGAATATAATGAAGCCCAGATAAAAGGGAATGTTCTGCATAATGTCTTATCTAAAATAAATCATCCAAGCCAGTTGCAAAAGGCAATTGCTACAACAGTTATTGATGAAATCGAATTATATACAAATGCGTCTCAAAAGGTGATTGATTTCTTTATAAAGAAAGAGTGGTTTGGTGAAAACTGGCAGCAAATTAATGAAAGAAGTTTATATTATAAAAATGAAATACTGCGTGCTGACAGAATTTTATTGTGTGATAATGAATGTATTATTATTGATTACAAGACAGGTGCAAAAGAAAATACACACGAACAACAATTAAAGATATACAAAGAAGCATATTCCACTTTTTTCCCGCATAAAATATCAGCATATCTTTTATATACGGATACGCTGGAGTTAAAAGAGATAAACTAGTTATGGAACATACTGCGCAACAATATTATCGGGATAATTTTGAAATTATTGAACTGAAAAATGAAATTACTTCCGCTAAGATAGCAGTGAATATTGGCAATACATTATTTTCTTTAAAACAGAATGATGAGAAATTATACTTTCCATTCTCTTTACATGAATATAAATCAAATACAAAATTAGCAGGTGTTCCATTTATGCACCCATGGGCAAACCGTTTAAAAAACGATTGTATTTTAGTTGAAAATGGACGATATGATTTTCCTTCCGAACATAAAAAATTATTATACAGAGATGGTAATAATTTAGCGATGCACGGTTTGTTATTAAAGTCTTCTACATGGAAAACCATTGAGTTACATGAAGATGAAAATTACTGTTCTCATACAGCAGAATTAATTTTTGATGATGCAGCTTTTCTTTCTATTTTCCCTTTCATACATAAGATTCGAATCAAACATATGTTGCAAAACAAGGAATTGAATATTGAAACAACAATTCTAAATTTAGATGAAAAAGATATGCCAATGAGTTTTGGATTTCATCCATACTTTTTTAGGAAAAACAGGGATGAACAATTATGCATTGCTGCAAAAAGTGTTATAGCTGTAAATGATGTAATGATTCCGACCGGTAATGTAATTGCAAAAGAAAGTAAATGGAATTTCACAGATGATAAAATTTCTTTACAAAATATTTCATTCGATGATGGATTTCAGGATTTAAAATTAAATGAAAATAAGCAAACAGTATTTTCTATACAACCAAGCCAGACTGTGCAAGCAGAAGGTCAGGCTGAACATATCGAAATCCGATTGGATAAAAATTACCCATTCGCACAAATCTACGCACCTTCAAATCCGGAAAAACCATACGTATGCATTGAACCCATGACAGCCATTACAAATGCACTGAGTACAAACAATTGTAAGAAAATAAAAAAAGACGAAAGTTTTACTGCAAGTTTCTCTATTGTCCTCTCATAAATCATAATCAAAAATAATAGAACACTGATTTATGTGATTTTTAAGATTCTCTCAGCACGAAATCATAATTATCTTTAAAATCTGCGTTCTATTTCTGATAAGATTGAATGATTTGATATTCATTAAGGTTTTATTGTTTTATAAAACCAAAACATTTCATTCTGAAGTATTCATCAAACGCAGTGCACAGAGTAATATTATTTTTACTCAGAAATTCTGGATGAGAAATTGCATTGAAAAACATGCGGTCACTTATCACTAAAATAGACGTATGAATATCATTAAAGATGCCTTCCTTTTTCCCTTCATTATAAAAGTCAGTTAGTACATCTGTCACATATTCGATGAATGTCTGCACCTGTTTCCAAAGCAACGGGTATTCTATCTGTAAATCTGCCAGGAATAAATTTGAAATATCTGTAAAGCTTGTAGAAAATAATTCAAGAATTGAGTACAATCTTTTTTCATACGACAATGAATTTTTTTTAGAGATAGCTTCAAAACCGGACAACTGTGAAATAACATTCAGAAGGCAGATTTCTACCATTTCATCTTTCGAACTGAAATAATGATATAATGTCCCCTTACTCACTTTCAATTCAGCAGCAATGCTATCCATGGAATATTTTTTTAACCCATATTTTTTAAAAGCCTCCATCAACTTCACGATATATAAGTCACGTTTCTTCTGATTAGAATTTCTTTCTTTTATAACTGCATTTCTACCCATACCACTTTACAAATGTTAATTAAACATCACCTTAAGCTATAAAATTAAACTAAAATTGCTAAAATAGTTTGATTTTGTGGAATAATTTTATTAAATTAGTCAAATCAATTTCAAGGAATAATAAAAAATGTATGAATACGGTTCAAATTCAAAATACAATACAAAAAAGTGAAATGACGAAGCTGCATAAAATCTGGCGTCGTTATAAATATTTTACGCCGGTCATTATTATCCCTGCCATCATGTTTATTTCGTTTCATTATTTAGGCTATTGGTCATTTTTTGCATTTGTGTTTGTGTATGGATTTATCCCTACGATGGAATTCATTTTTACAGGAACTACAGAAAATTTTACGGCTGAAGAGGAAGCTGAAGAACGAAAAGATATTTATTATGATATTTTGGTTTATAGTATGCTGCCGCTGCAATACATGATTTTAGGTTTATACTTATGGACAATAACTACAAAGCCATTACAATGGTATGAATTTATAGGTATCACTACGGCGATGGGTTTAGCTTGCGGCGCATTAGGAATTAATGTGGCGCACGAACTTGGACATCGTACAAAAAAATATGAGCAATGGATGTCAAAAGCTTTATTGCTATCGTCTTTGTACATGCACTTTTATATTGAACATAATCGCGGCCACCATAAAAATGTTTCTACACCTATGGACTCGGCAACTTCCAGATTGAATGAATCTATATATGCATTTTTCCCGAGAACTGTTTTTGGTTCATGGATATCGGCATGGCATTTAGAAAGACATCGTTTGAATAAAATGAAACAAAATTTCTGGAGCCCGGTACACAATGAAATGTTGCGTTTTCAGATCATACAAGTGCTTTTTATAGCGTTAATTTATGCTGTGTTTGGCTGGATAGGTGTGCTTGGTTTTATTGCGTCCGCCACTATGGGTTTTTTATTGTTAGAGATAGTCAATTATATAGAACATTATGGTTTAATGCGCAAACAATTACCAAATGGTTCTTATGAAAAAGTAAAACCGCATCATTCCTGGAATTCAGGTCATGAGTTAGGAAGAATATTTTTATTTGAATTGACCCGTCACAGCGATCATCATTTTAATCCAGGCAGAAAATATCAGATATTACGCCATTTTGAAAAAGCACCACAAATGCCGACAGGCTATTTGGCGATGATACCATTGGCATTATTTCCGCCACTGTGGTTTAAGATAATGAATCCTTTAGTGGAGAAACACAATGCAACAGTGACAGATGAATATGTGAGCTCACTTGAAACTCCTGTGGAAGCAGAATAGGATTTCTCTCCAATACCATATTTTTTAGGCATAATATTTGCCTATCTTTGCATTACAAATTAACAAGAATGCAAAAATTTATTTTCACCACAGCTTTGGCTGTTTTAGCAATTTTTTCCGCAAAGGCACAAATGCCCGCAATTGGCACAAAAGCAATTGAATTAAATTATAAAGACCCGAATGGAAAAGATATTTCCTTATCTTCTTTGAAAGGCAATATGGTATTGCTGGATTTCTGGGCATCGTGGTGCGGACCGTGCAGGCGAAATAATCCTGCTGTAGTAGCATTATATAATAAATATCAAGGTAAAAAATGGGTAAAGAATGTAAAAGGATTTACCGTTTACAGTGTTTCTTTAGACCAGAACGCAGAAGCATGGAAACAAGCAATTAAACAAGATGGCCTGGTTTGGGAAAACCATGTATCTGATTTAAAAGGATGGTCATCAGAAGCAGGAGGAAAATATGGTATCCGTTCTATTCCCCAAACTGTCTTAATTGATGAAAGTGGCTATGTAATTGCTATCAATCCTGCTCATGAACTGATTGAGCAGTTAGTAAACAAAAAGCTTGCGGGAAGCACTGTATCTACAAAGACTAAAACTTCTAAAACAAAGACTGTAACTACAAAATCCAAGTCTACAAAAAGTAATAAGTAAATTGACACATTTCTATTAAAATGAGTGTCAATTTGTCGCATAAATCCTTTGGCAAACTATTTGCCTTAGGATTTTTAAATTCTACATATGTTAGAGAAAAATGAGACTGTTGAAAATATACCAACAGATGAGACACCTATTGAGGAGACACAAATTCAGTCAGAAAGTCAGAATCAGGATAATACTTCAGAAAATGAGACTATTACAGAGGACGAATTGTCGGTCTTGAAAATCGAGTTGGAAGAGCAAAAAAATAAATTTTTACGTCTGTTTGCGGAGTTTGATAATTACAAAAAACGTAATGCGAAAGAACGTCTGGAATTATTCAAAACTGCCGGTCAGGAGACTATCCGTGATTTATTGCCGGTTTTAGACGATTTTCAACGTGCAGCAAAAGCGTATGAGCAGGATAACAATGTGGAGAATTACGCAAACGGCTTAAAACTGATTCAGGATAAATTCCAGAAAACATTGCAAAATAAAGGCTTGAAAATTATTGAAAGCGTTGGAAAAGATTTCAATGTAGAGCAGCATGAAGCTATAGCGGAAGTACCTGCAGTTAATGACAACCAAAAAGGAAAAATCATAGATGAAGTAGAATGCGGCTACACACTGAATGATACGATTATCAGATATGCAAAAGTAGTAGTTGGTAAATAATTTATACAATTGTAGAATTGTACAATTATACAATTCTCTAATTCAACAATTAAAAAATGAAACGAGATTATTACGAAATATTAGGTGTAGCAAAAAATGCCGGCGCTGATGATATAAAAAAAGCATACCGGAAACATGCATTGCAGCATCATCCGGATAGAAATCCAGGCGATAAAGCTTCTGAAGAAAAGTTTAAAGAAGCTGCAGAAGCATATGATATTTTAAGTAATGAAGAAAAACGTGCACGCTACGACCGGTTCGGACATCAGGGGGCAGCAGGTGGATTTGGCGGGCAAGGCGGCATGAATATGGATGATATCTTCTCTCAGTTCGGAGATATCTTCGGCAATGGTGGTGATGGTAATCCTTTCGAATCATTTTTTGGCGGTGGAGGCGGAAGACGCAGAGAACGCGGACAAGGTCAGCGCGGAAGCAATTTACGTGTGAAAGTGAAAATGGATTTAGAGGAAATTGCAAAAGGCGCTCAGAAGAAAATTAAAGTAAAAAAACATATTAGCTGTGATGCATGCACCGGAATAGGAGCAAAAGACAGTTCATCTTATCAGACATGTAATACGTGTAACGGAAGTGGGGTTGTAAGAAAAGTAACGCAAACTTTTTTAGGTCAGATGGCAACCACAGGTGCTTGTCCGACATGTGAAGGCGAGGGTAAAATCATCACAAATAAATGTACGAAGTGCCGTGGTGAAGGAAGAGTGTACGGAGAAGAAGTAGTAAGTATAGATATTCCTGCGGGCGTGAGCGAAGGCATTCAATTGTCCATGAACGGAAAAGGAAATGCCGGTGTGCGCGGCGGTTATGCCGGTGATTTATTAATCAATATAGAAGAAACACCGCATCCTGAATTGAAAAGAGAAGATACAAATGTCATATATCATTTGTATTTGAATTTTGCAGAAGTGGCATTAGGTACACAAGTGGAAGTTCCGACGATTGGCGGAAGCGCAAAAATAAAAATTCCAAAAGGTACACAAAGCGGTAAGTTATTCCGTTTACAGGGTAAAGGTATTCCAAGCTTAAATGGCTATGGCAAAGGCGACCAGATTGTAGAAGTACAGGTATTTACACCGCAAGATTTATCGCATGAAGAGACAGAGCTGTTAGAGAAATTAAAAGAATCTAAAAATTTTAGTCCTTCAGCGCAGAAAGAAAAGAACAAAGGTTTTTTTGATAAGTTTTTTCATTAACGGAACTATTCCTGAAATGAATATTTTACAATTATTAGTTTTTGGGCATTGTAATAATAAGTACACAGATACTACTTATATTTACATTCAGACTGATATTTAAATATTCAAATTTGCTTTTACTCGACGTACAACATATCTCCAAATCATTTCAGAATAAACAGGCATTGCAGGATGTTAGTTTATCTTTAGAAAAAAATAAAATCTACGGACTGCTCGGCCCGAATGGTGCAGGAAAAACTACACTTATTCGTAACATCACCCAGATATTTTTTCCGGACAGCGGTTCTATATTTTTTAATGGCGAAAAATTATCTGAAAAACATCAGAATCAGATTGGCTACATGCCTGAAGAGCGGGGGCTCTACAAAAAAATGAAAGTTGGTGAGCAGCTGATTTATTTCGCCCGTTTAAGAAATTTTACTAAACAGGATGCCGAACAAAAAATAAATTTCTGGCTGAAGAAACTGGATATTGAATCCTGGCGGAATAAAACGATTGAAGAATTATCTAAAGGCATGCAGCAAAAAGTACAGTTTGTGGCAACCATTCTGCATGAACCAACTCTATTGATTTTAGATGAACCGTTTTCAGGGTTAGATCCAATAAATGCAGAAATCATCAAGAACGAAATTTTTGAATTGCATCAGAAAGGAACTACCATTATTTTTTCCACGCACAGAATGGAAAATGTGGAGGAAATCTGCGAAGATATTTTCCTGATTAATAACGGGAAAATTATTCTGGATGGAAATGTGCAAAATATCAAACAACAATACAAACAACATCTGATTAAAGTGGATGTGAATAATGATGTTGTATTAAACCCATCCACACAGGCACAAACACAAATTATAGAGCAAACAAAAACGCATCTTATTTTTAAACTGAAAGAAAATCAGAAGTCAAATGATATTCTGAAAACTCTGTTGCAAAATAATGTAGAGATTTCCGGTATGAGAGAAATCCTGCCAACTATAAACGAAATATTTATTCAATCTGTAAATAGTAATTCATAATTGAAAAAAGTCTGGTTCATTATACATCGCGAATACACTACACGGGTAAGAAAAAAATCTTTTATCCTGTTAACGCTGTTGCTGCCTGTATTGATTGGATTGATGACGGTTGCAATGATAGAAATTGCGACGAATGCACAGGAAAAACTCACCATTGCGGTGAAAGATGAAAGCGGTTTGTTTGAAGATAAATTCCGCGGAATGGATATCGGGGAAAGTTTACGGTTTAAATATTTAACGAACAATCCGCAATCGATAGATTCCTTAAAAAATATTTATCAGAACATTGATTGTGACGGCATCTTATACATTCCAAAAATAAATTTGGAAAAGCCATTAGGCATTGCATATTATTCGGATAATGAATTAGGTAGTACAACAGAAGAACATATTAATAAAAATGTTTCGGAAGAAATAAGAAGACGTGCTTTACTGGAGAGAAATTATAACGCAGATACAATTGAACTATTTAATAAACCGGTCAGCATAGAAAAAATTATTAATAATGAGAAGAAAAAAAGCGGCTCTGAAGTTGCGGGAATTTTCGGATATGCCTGCGGTTTTTTAATTTATATTTTCCTGATTGTGTATGGTGCTATGGTTATGCGAAGCATCACAGAGGAAAAATCAAACCGTATTGTAGAAGTACTGGTGACGAGTGTAAAACCGTTTCAGCTGATGATTGGAAAAATTATCGGTATCGGTGCGGTTGGCCTTACGCAGTTTGTTCTTTGGGGAATTCTGACATTTGGAATTAATATGCTGCTGCCTTTATTTTTAGGAGATAAAATGCTGGCGATGCAAACCATGCAGCAAACTAATCAGTTTACAAATACATCAGAAAGTACACAACTGCTGATTAATATTTCTAATGCATTTCATGATTTAGATATTGCTCGTATCTTATTTAGCTTTGTGTTTTATTTTATTTTCGGATACTTGTTCTATGCATCACAATTTGCCGCTATCGGTGCAGCTATGACAGACGACAGCGACGCGCAGTCGTTTACATTTCCGGTCACCATTCCGATTATTGTCTCGATGATATTGATGTCAGTGACATTGCAGCAGCCATTCTCCTCAGCGGCATTCTGGGGGTCTATGCTCCCGTTCTCTTCCCCGATAATCATGATTGCACGTATACCGTTTCATGTGCCGTGGTGGCAGCAATTACTATCCATGTTTATCTTATTTATTTGTTCTTTAGGAATGGTGTTTGTAGCTGCAAAAATATATCGGGTTGGTATTTTAATACAAGGAAAAAAGATTACATTTAAAGAAATCGGTAAATGGATTTTTTATTGATGCCTGTCAATAAAATAAAAAGGAAGCAGGCTTAATATCTGCTTCCTTTTTAGATAGTTTTAATTAATTCTTTCAAATGTAGCCGATATCTGTTCTCTATTTACAAAATCAAAAAATATCATACGGCTGCCATCTTCTGTAATTTGAAACACAAATTCTATATCTGCAATATTATTGATATGCACAACATTCCTTGAGATGTCCCATGTAAATGGAGCTGTTGTTATTGTCACCGCATTTCCAAGATTAGTTGTAGTGATTTTAACGTTTCCTGTTCCGTGCAGTTCGTCAGCACCTTTTATAAATTCACGTTCAGTAGTTCTGTTGCCGTTCACGGCTCTCCATTTTCCGATGATGGTTTTATTAGAAGGAGCGATGTCTGTTGCTTCTTTTTTGCAGGATTGTAAGCTGAACGAAGAAAGTAGGACAACGATGCTAAGTGCGATTTTGATGATGGATGATTTCATGATGTTTGATTTTAGTTGTTTGTAATAATTAATAGTACAAAGTTGACTAAAACTATATTCTGAAACTTCGTGAAAAACCATTGATAATAAAATTCAGGGAAAACCGCTAAAATTATTTTTATCATAAGGATTGAAAGTTTTAACTATTTAGATTCATAGTAATATAAATTTTTATACCTTTATTATTGATTTATGAAAAAAATCGTAATATATTTATGCATAGCTCGAATTCTATTATGTTGCATTTCTTGTAAAAGGTATACAGCTAAGGAATACTATGTTAGAGGTGTTGGCAAAAGCGATAAAGGTGATTTTAAAAATGCAATTAAAGATTATGATGAAGCGATAAAGTTGAATCCAAATGATACTAACTCCTACATAAACCGTGGAATAGCAAAATCAAAATTAGGACGGGAAAAAGAATCATTGAAGGATTTTCAGATTGCTAATAAATTAAACCCTAATGACGTGGAAACATATTATAATATAGGATTAGCGTATTATAGAATGGGGAAATATACAGAAGCAATTGAAAGTTTTACTGAGGCTATTCATATTTATCCATACTACACAGAAGCATATACAAATCGCGGGAATGTATATAATGATATTGGGAAATTCAACGAAGCTTTAATAGATTACAATAAAGCAATTAAAATGGATTCTACTAACAAGTTTGCATATAATAATCGAGGTGGAGTGAAGAATGATTTAGGTGATTATGCAGGAGCTTTGTTTGATTATAATAAAGCAATTGAAATTGATTCTAATTATACTAATGCATATTATAACAGAGGGATAGTTGAGAATACATTAGAAAAATATATAGAAGCCATATCTGATTATTCTCTAGCGATAAAATTAGATTCCAAAGACCCTGTTCTCTATAACAATAGAGGAAATACAAAATGCAGAATGGGAAATCATAGTAGTGCAATAGCAGATTATAATAAAGCAATTAAATTAAATCCCAACTATTCTGATGCATATAGTAACCGAGGCAATGCCAGAAGAGCATTAAGGGATTATATCGGTGCATTAAAGGATTATGATAAAGCTATTAAGATAAATAATACAAATGTGGATGCATATTCCAATCGTGGAGGTCTCAAGAATAATATGGATGATTATAAAGGCGCTATAGAAGATTTCAATATTGCAATTAAATTAAATCCTACCGATACAGATAATTTTATAAACAGAGGTTTGGTAAGGTTAAATATAAAAGATAAAACAGGAGCGTGTGAAGATTTTAAATCTGCTGAAAAGCTAGGCAGTATAGAAGCTTCGGATTTAATTAAAAAAAATTGTAAATAGGATTTCTTCTACAACCCCAACTCCACCATCTTCAATTCCCAGTTCCATGCACTGAGCATAGCATCTTCTAATGAATAGTTGCAAGTCCAATGAAGTTTAGAATATGCTTTAGAATTATCTGCATATACAGCTGTTACATCGCCGGCGCGACGTTCACCGATTTCATAGAATAATTTTTTATTACTTACTTTTTCAAACGCAGCAATTGCCTGAAAAACAGAAACACCATGACCTGTTCCTAAATTAAACACTTCTAAATTTTCAGTATTCTTTTTTGCTAATAAATATTGCAATGCTAAAGTATGTGCATGCGCAATATCGCATACATGAATATAATCGCGCACGCAACTGCCATCGCTTGTAGGATAATCATTTCCAAATACAGTCAACTGTTTTATTTTTCCAATTGCGGATTGTGTAATATATGGAACTAAATTATTTGGCTGGTCGATTGGAATTTCACCAATGAAAGCAGATGGATGCGCGCCAATCGGATTAAAGTAACGCAATAGAATATGTTGTGTGTCGTTAACTTTTGAAAAATTATGTATAATGTCTTCGCCGATTTGTTTTGTATGCGCATACGGGCTTTCCGCATGTTTGATAGGCGTACTTTCTGTTACAGGTAATTCATCGGCATTGCCGTATACAGAACAAGAAGAAGAAAAAACAAAATTCGGAATATGGTATGTTGATATCGCAGCTAATACATTCAGCAAAGAATCTATGTTGTTTGAATAATACAACAATGGTTTTTCAACCGATTCTCCGACAGATTTTAATGCAGCAAAATGAATGATTCCAACGGCATCTTTATGCTCAGCAAATACATTTAATGCAGCATCGTTATCACATAAATCAATATTATAAAACACAGGTTTTTTACCGGTGATTTTTTCAATACCTGTAAGTGCATATTCTGAAGAACGTGATAGATTATCTATACAAACGACATCAAATCCGTTTTCCATTAAGTCCACAATAGTATGTGAACCGATATATCCTGTGCCGCCTGTAACGATTACCTTCATTTAGTTTAAGAATTTAAAAGTTTAGGAGTTTAAGAGTTAATCTGGTTCGCAAATTCATAAATTCACTAACTAATTAACTCACAAACTATTTCAATATATCAAGCAAGTATTGTCCGTAGCCGCTTTTTAATAAAGGCTGTGCAATTGCCTGCAATGCTTCTTTAGAAATAAATCCTTTTCTGTAGGCTACTTCTTCAATACAACCCACTTTCAAACCTTGTCGTTGTTCTATAACCTGTACAAATTGTGAGGCTTGCATCAATGAATCAAATGTACCTGTATCAAGCCACGCTGTGCCTCTGTCCAGAATTCCAACCTTTAATTTTCCGCGTTCAAGATAAATTTTATTGACGTCTGTAATTTCATATTCACCGCGCGGACTTGGTTTTAACTCTTCAGCAATCTTCACCACTTCATTATCATAAAAATATAAACCCGGAACTGCATAATTTGATTTTGGCACCTTAGGCTTTTCTTCAATAGAAACCGCTTTAAAATTTTTATCAAATTCTACTACACCATATCTTTCAGGATCCGAAACATGGTATGCATAAATCACACCGCCGACAGGGTCATTATTTTTTGTCAGTAAATCCATCAAGCCTGAACCATAAAAAATATTATCACCTAAAATCAGAGCAACTTTATCCTTTCCGATAAATTCTTTTCCAATAACAAAAGCCTGTGCCAGGCCATTCGGCACTTCCTGAATGGCATATTGAAAATTACAGCCATAAATTTTTCCGTCACCTAACAATCTTTGAAAATTCGGCATATCATGGGGTGTGGAAATAATCAGAATTTCATTAATTCCTGCCTGCATCAGAACAGAAAGCGGATAATAAATCATCGGCTTATCATAAATCGGCATAATTTGTTTACTGATAGCATATGTAATCGGATATAATCGCGTACCTGAACCGCCTGCTAAAATAATTCCCTTCATAAATGATATTGCTTAAAATATTGAATGTTAATAATAAAACGCGAAAATACGCACTAAAACACGATAAAATTAATATGTTTGTCTGGAAAATTGGCAGATTTAAAAAAATATGTTAATTTAGCGTTAACACAATAAATATCCTATACAAAATGGCTGAAAAAATTTTTAAAATCCTGGTTGTCGATGACGAACCGGATATCCTTGAATTCCTAAGTTACAATTTAGAGAAAGAGGGATTTTTAGTAGAAACTGCTGAAAATGGTAAACAGGCTTTGGAAAAAGCAAAGAAAAACCAACCTGATATAGTATTATTAGATGTAATGATGCCGGAAATGGACGGTATCGAAGCTTGCAGAACAATGCGCGAAATGCCGCAGTTTGAACATACAATTATTGCATTTTTAACAGCAAGAACAGAAGATTATTCCCAGATTGCAGGTTTTGAAACCGGGGCCGATGATTATATCAGCAAACCGATAAAACCAAGAGTTTTAGTTAGTCGTTTAAAAGCCTTATTGAGAAGATACGAAGCGAAAGAATCAAAATCTACTTTCTTAGATGTAGGAAATATTCAAATCGACAGAGAACGTTATTTAATTATCTTTAACGGTAAGGAAATGGCTGTTCCGCGTAAAGAGTTTGAATTGCTATACCTGCTTGCATCAAAACCGGGTAAGGTGTTTAAACGTGATGAAATCCTGAACGAAATCTGGGGTCGCGATATCATCGTTGGTGACAGAACAATTGACGTTCACATCAGAAAATTACGTGAGAAATTAGGTGAAGAATTAATCAAAACAGTAAAAGGTATCGGATACAAATTTGAAGAACAAAACTAATAATTTTTAACCACATAGATAGATAGACAAAATCTATGTAAATTCATAGAACTCTATATTATCGCTTTGATAAAAAACATAGAGAAGAAATAATTTCTTTTATACTATGTTACTATGTGGTTTAATTTTTAAATAAAAAACAATGAGAAGAATAACTTCTCCTAATGTAATATCATTATACGCAAGCATGGCAGTAGCAATTTTTTCTACTGCCATCTTTTTGTTTATCAGTATCGTTTTTGAACTTGCGACACCGCCAAAAGATTACCTGATTTACACACTGATTATTTTCATTATGACTTTCTTTTGTTTCCGCTTTATTCTCGTGCGTTTTATTTACAGTAAAATTAAAGTGATTTATAAAACAATCGGCAAGCCTTTAAAATTTCAGACTGAAATAAAAGAGGGAAGTAATAACATGCTTAGAAATGTAGAACGTGATGTGGCCGAATGGGCAATTAATAAAAATAAACAAATACGCGAACTGCGTAAAATGGAACAATACAGAAAAGAGTTTGTAGGAAATGTTTCGCACGAATTAAAGACACCCATCTTTAATGCACAAGGTTATATAGAAACAGTATTAGACAGTGATCTGGATGACCCTGAATTTATCAAACAATATTTAGAAAAAGCTAACAGCAATATAGAACGACTGGAAACGATAGTAACAGATTTACTGGAGATATCTAAATTTGAAACAGGAAGAATCCAACTGGAAAAAGAAGCTTTTGATTTGGTGAAATTAATCAAGAAAGTTTTTTTTCAGTATCAGCATATTGCGCAGCAGCAGCAGGTAACACTGACGGTTCAGAGCGAGGAAAACACTATTTTTGTTTTTGCAGACCCGAAAATGATTATACAGGTGCTGGAAAATCTTATTTCTAATTCTATAAAATATGGTAAAGCGGGAGGCAACACAGACATTTCTTTTTATGATTTGGATGACCAGTTTTTAGTGGAGATTTCTGATGACGGTCCCGGGATTGAAGCGGAGCATCTGCCGCGTTTGTTTGAACGGTTTTACCGTGCGGATAAAAGCAGGAACAGAAAAATAAATGGTACTGGTTTGGGTTTGTCTATCGTGAAAAATATTATCGAAGCACATGAACAAACCATTAATGTAAGAAGCGAACCGGATAAAGGAACTACGTTTAGTTTTACGCTGCAGAAATATATTCCGGAGTAACCAAAATCTAAAACTCACAATACCTCACAGCTTTTGTTTTATAAATAATTTTTCCTGTACTGTTTTTTACTACTAAAATATTTACACCAACCGAAAAATCATTTACGTTTAAGTAGATAACATTTTGTGAAGTTTTATAATCTGTTTTTTGTTGTGAGATTATTTTTCCCGTTTCGTTTACAATCAATATCGTCAGGGTTTCATCCACGGGATGCCTGATATTTAATTTAGGCTGCAACAAACACGTAATTGGATTCGGTGTCAGACTAATGTAATCATTTCCGGTTTCAACGCTGTCTTTTTTACACCAGTAAAATGTTTCAAAATTATTGCAGTCTCCTAAGGGTACCGAAGAAACGGAATCGCTTGCAACCTGGGTAGAATAAACAAAGTTATTCTGAACAGTTCCTTTTATAAAAGCAACCGACTTTTTTGTAATATAATTGAAAGCTTCTGCATCACCGCCATCAGGATGTGTGATTGTATTGAACCCATGATTATACCCGCAGAATACATGCAGGCTGTATGGCGTATTGTCTTGTTCTAAAATTTTCGTGAAAATTCCCGGACCGTAGGAAGGTATAGTATTGCTGCAGTTTCCAAGCCATCCATTATAAAAATCTACAGCACCGTCACATGAATTATTAAACAGCAGCACCGGACATTTTTTTATTATAGAGGCATTGCGCGAATAAAAACCGCCTACAAGACTAATGATACCTGCAACGTCTGTAGAGTTGGTGAAATTATTATCCTGTAAATCAAGACTGCCTAAACGACTTAGTCTATCTGCGTCCACAGTTGCATCATTCATGTACAAATTATGGAGCACTAAAAAACCACCGGAACTGACACCGAGTAAAAATATTTTGTTGGAATCGATACCAAGAGCTACCGCATTTGCTTTGCAATAACGGATCAACGCTCTGTTGTCTTGATACGCACGATGTGCTGCATCTTCGAACTTTTCAGGAGTTGCGCTTTCACATAATCCCTTTGTTTCTGATTCCGCCCAGCCTTGTCTGAAGTCAGCAGCTACGGCACTTATATTTGCTGCAGTGAAAGCATCCGCAAAATATCTTACAACAGCTATATTTCTGTCGCCGGACGCATAACCGCCGCCGTGAAAAATAATCACTAATGGCAAACCTGTAGAAAACAAGGCCGGTTTAAAGAGATCCGCTTTTATATCTACATTTTGTCCGAAGTAATCTTTATTATTTCCATAAGTAAAAGTGGTCTTGATGGTTTCAGTACCCGTTTCCCTATTTACAGGATTTGTTTGTGCAAAAACGGATGCATTCAATAAAATAACAGCACATATAAGAAGATAAAAACCAAACGTTGTCTTATGCATATTTCTCTATAATTTTAGTACAAGCTTTATCCAGCATTTCAAAAACAGTCTGGAAACCATTGTCATCAAAATAAGGATCAGGCACGCTCCTGTTCTCATCGGGATAAACCTCCTCCATAATTAATTTAATTTTGTTTTCTTCTTCCTTATCAAAAGCCCATCGCATCAAATCCCTGTAGTTAGAAGTATCCATTGCAAAAATCAAATCATATTCTTCATAGTCCGAACTATTTGTGCTTCTGGCACGCTGCTCCGAGATATCTATGCCATTTTGTATTGCCACTTGTACAGAACGTTTATCCGGTGCTGATCCCATATGCCATTTTCCCGTACCTGCACTGTCGATATGCCAGTCTAAGTTTTTTTGTGCGCATTTATGTCTCAGGATGCCTTCCGCAAGCGGGGAGCGGCAAATATTTCCTAAACAAACCATTAAAACTTTCATTGGCAGCATTTTTGTAAATCTTACGGTATGAAAAACAAAAATGAATGTTTTATCTTACAACGCAAAATGCAGCGTCTTATTTTTATCATATTATTTTTAATTCCCGGAATAGCCTTTTCTATCAGTAAGAAAAACTGGAAACAAACACCGACGGGAATCTATTACAGAATATATACAAAAGATACAACAAAAGAAAAACCTGTGTATGGTGACCATATCTGGATGCACCTGCGTAAATTTTCTCCAAAACAAAAAGAGGTTTTTAATACCAGGGTTTTTGACACGAAGAATGGTGTCGAAATGGATTATAAAAAGTCTGCCAAAGAAACAGATGTTACAGAGATTTTTTCTTTAATGGGTATAGGAGATTCCGCCATTGTAAAAATTCCGGGTAATATATTAGACAGTAACGGAAGCGCAAAAAAATATTACACATTTTGGCTGAACCTGTTAGACTTTAGAACTAAATCTGTTTATGAATCTGAAAAAACGGAGCATTACAATCAACAGGTTATTCTAGATTCTTTATCTATTGCAGATTACCTGAAAAATAATGACATGAAGGATGTTAAGTCCGATGAATACGGTAACTGGTATTTTAGAAAAGAACCGGGTACAGATGTACAGGTGAAAGACGGCGACAGTATATCTATACATTACGTAGGAAAAATGCTGAATGGAAAAGAGTTTGATAATTCATATGAAAGGAAACAGCCATTGTTATTTGTAGTCGGTAAAAAACAAGTGATAGAAGGTTTAGATAAAGGCATCCGCAATTTTTATGTTGGTGATAAAGGATTGCTGATCATTCCAAGCAGATTTGGTTATGGTGATAAAGAAGTCGGCAAGATACTCCCAAATTCCGTTTTAGTTTTCGTGATAGAGATTTTAAAATGATTTAATTAATGTGTAAATGCGGTCCTAAGAATTTACCACCATTAAAATGAATTAAATGGTCTGGATTATCAGCTGTCCATACTTCGCTTTCCCATCCAATATCAGATGCATTTTTCTTGAATGCAGCTTTTGATGTAAATGCTGTTATAAATATTAAATCCGCTTTACAATTTTTAAGCTCCTTCTTTAATTCAAAAATTCTCTCTTCATCCATTGGACCAGAAGTATAAAATGCTTCTATTAAAAAAAGCCAATTTTTTTTAGAGTCGTAAGCAACAATATCAGGTAAAGCGCCATGTAAAAGTTCAAAAAAACCAAGTTCTTGTAACTTACCATCTTCACGTAACAAAAATTTATTTGCAGCATCACCCACATATAATATTTCACAACCGTTACCATATCGAGGTAAAAATTCTTCAATTATTTCTCTTATAAGTTGATTATGTCCTCCTTGTGAAAAATCTAATGTATGACCAGTAGGTAATTTTACTCTAACTTTTGGCATATCTTTTTTTCTTCTAAGAATATCTGCTAATGATGGTTTATTTTTAATAAACAATTTCAGTTTAATATCCCATTCATTTGAATTATAAAAGAGCAATAAATCTTTAAAGTCAGAACTCAATGCATTACCTCTAGTTGGGTCATTTCTTGCTGCGCTAGGATTATCAGCACTATTCTGTATAAGATCTGCTAATACAAGTAACTTTAAATCTCTTCTTTTTATATCATCATAGGAACCAAATGAACGATTTTCCTCAAAATTATCATTAATATACTTTATTATTTCTCTTGTTGTTAGATGTCTATTTTCACTTTGACCTTTTGCTTCTTTCCAGCTTTTTGAAACGTCAGCAACTGCAAGAAATGCCATTGCCATGTTTTCAAGACCTCTTGAGCTTTTACCAGAAAAAGGAATTCCAACACATTTTAAAATATCAAGAGCTTCATTAATTATCTTCTTGACATTATCTGATTTTTTTGATTTTGAAATATAATCAAACATAAAGATTAATCATTTTATACCAATGAGGATTGTTTGATTGGTATTCTTCTTTTACTATGACATTCTTTTATAGCTACAGCAATTTTATAGGCAAATAATGGTGGTACTGCATTTCCAATTTGATAGTATTGACTTGTATCTGTTCCTTCAAATTCAAAAGTATCAGGAAAACTTTGAAGCCTTGCTGCTTCTCTAATAAGGAGCCTTCGCCTTTTACCGTTTGGTAGTTTTACTCGTTGCATATCACCTGTAGCAGCTGAAAGATTCCTACATGTCAAAGTACGTGCTGGTCTGTCGGGATATAAATCTCTTGGGTTTATACATTTTGATGCTTTTTCATAGTTGCTAATATATAAATCTTGAGAAGCAGTTAAAAATTTACTTTCAGATGGTGCTATATGCATCATGTCTGAAATAGCATCTCCTACAGTATATTTATGACTTTCTTGTTCTGGAAAAATAAATTTTGAATTATGACCTACCACAACTAATCGTTCTCTATTTTGCGGTACTCCAAAATTTACAGCATTTAATAATTTAAATTCAATTTGATATCCCAAATCTCTAAGTTCGTCAAGAATAATTTCAAAATACCATTTATTAGAATAAAGTAAGCCCCTTACATTTTCAAACATGAATACCTTAGGGTTTACTTTTCGAATAGCGTCAATAAATATTGGAAATCCATTACGCGGATCTTCAATTCCTTTTTGATTACCACCTACACTAAAAGGTTGGCATGGAGGACCACCAATGATTATATCTGCTTTAGGATAATTAAAATTTAAATCTAGTTTTTCAATATAGCACTTTCCCAAAAGATTTTTATTGTAAGTATTTGCGGCGTCTGGATTCATTTCATAACCGATAGTCTTAAATCCAATAGCCTCAAAACCTAATGATAATCCGCCACAACCAGCAAATAAATCAAGAACAACTGCTTTCTCAGATTGCCTTGGTTGCAAAATATTATTTATATGGTCGACGTAATTCATTAAAAAATGGCTTTCTGCTAAAATATAGCAAAAAAATGAGAAAAATATTAAATTTTATATACTTCTGTTGATTTATCTTAATTAAATGTTCAAAAATTAATTGAGAATCGTAATTATTGGCAAATATTTTATCATCTCTATAATTTTGCTTTTCAATTTTATATTTGTCCTTCTGAAGCAGGAGTTATAACGAGGGCAGATTCTTTACTTTTTCTTCCTGATATTTTCTCTTTCAATCTGTCGAATAGATAATAAACAGTCGGTACAACAACTAAGGTTAATAATAAGGAACTTGTTAAACCGCCAATGATTACCCACGCCATAGAGCGTTTAAATTCAGAACCCGGTCCGTTTGATAACGCGATTGGCAACATACCAAAAATCATGGCAACTGTAGTCATTAAGATTGGTCGTAAACGTTCTTTGCCCGCTTCTATCAATGCTTCTTTCATCTGCAGACCTTGCTCCTTTAAATGATTGGTAAAGTCGACTAATAATATACCGTTTTTCGCAACCAGACCCATCAGCATGATAAAACCGATGATACCGAAAATACTTAAACTTTCCATTGTTAATGACAAGGCTAAGATGGCACCGATTAATGCAACAGGGATGGAGAATAAAACAACGAACGGATATAAGGTGCTTTCATATAATGCGACCATAATTAAGTACACTAATAAAATACCAAGACCCATCGCAATTCCTAAACTGCCGAATGATTCACCCTGGTTTTTTTGTTCACCTAAATATTCTATACCAACTGTGGAAGGAAAACCTGCAGCATCGATTTGTTTTTTAATGTCTGCCGTTACAGAACCGGTTGGTCTTCCTACGGATGAAGCAAGCACCTGAATAGAATTTAACCTGTTATATCTTTCCAGTACGGCTTGTCCTTGTGTTTCTTCGATGGTTGCAACATCTCCTAATCGAATGATGGCACCTTGCGGTGTTTGCAAAGTAGTGTTTGCAAGATTTTCTATATTCTTTTTATCTGATTTATCGTACATGATATTAATGGCATAATCTTCACCATTGTCTTTAAACTTAGACTGGTCATTTCCACGGAATGCCAATTGAATGGCGGCACCAACGCTGGGAATATTCATTCCCATTTTTGCAACTTTATCCCTGTCTAATTTTATCTGCACTTCTGTTTTCAAAGACTTGGTACTATATTCAACATAATCTGCACCGGGAGTTTTAGTGATGATTGCTTTCACTTTTTTTGCTGCCGCCCATAGCTCCTCCGTATTGGCACCGGTAATCACTACCTGTATCTGTGGCTGGTTATTTCCCGTAATCTGCGTTGGCTTCATCGAAAATTTAATGCCGGGAATACTGTCTAACCGCGGGCGAATTTCAGCGCAGAATTGTTCCGTAGAAAGTGTACGGTCTAATTTATTTACCAAACCAACAGTCATATCCGCCTGGTTAGGTGTGGAAATGCTTCCACCCATCATAGTACCCGTCGCGCCTACATTTGTAAATACTTTGGTTACTTCTTTATAAGATAAAATGATTTGTTCTATTTGTTGTGTAACGCGATTTGTTTGCGCCAGAGTGGCTTGCGGATCTAATTCTACAATCAAATTAAATTCACCTCTGTCGCCGTTACCTGCAAATGAACTTCCGATAAATCCAAAGAATCCTAAACTTCCGGCACCTGCAAATAATAAGATTACGCCAATGATTACATATCTTTTATGTTCCAAAGCCCATTTTAAAATTCTTCCGTAAGCAGCAATCAGTTTATCAATCTGATTTTCAAAAGCGATATTTAATCTGCCCCAAAGCGAGTTTTTATTGAGGTGTTCCAGTTTTCCAAAACGCGAAACCAGTAATGGTGTTAAGGTAAATGAAACGAATAAACTCATCAATGTAGAAAATACTACCACCAGTGCAAACTCCCGTAATATATTTCCGATCAGACCGCCCGCCATTGCTAAGGGAACGAATACAACCACATCGACTAATGTAATAGCTAATGCAGTAAATCCGATTTCTGCACGGCCATCCAGTGAAGCAGTCACCCTGTCTTTTCCCATTTCCATATGACGGAAAATATTTTCCAACACCACAATACTATCATCCACGAGAATACCAACGACTAATGAAAGTGCAAGTAAAGTCATGAGGTTCAGCGAAAATCCCATAAGGTACATTAATAAGAATGTTGGAATCATAGCTGATGGAAGTGATATTAAAATAAACATCGAACTTCTAAAACTGTGTAAGAAAATCAACATTACAACCGCAACAATCAATACCGCTAAAAATAAATCATGGATGACAGATTTTGCAGACTCCATAGTATAAACAGACTGATCTATCGCAACTTCATATTTAAATCCTTTGGATTGATATTGCTGTACGAGCGTATCTAATTTTGCTTTTACCTGTGTGCTTACTTCTACCGCATTCGCATCTGTCTGTTTAAAAACTTCCACACCTAAGCCTACTTTTCCATTTATGCGGTTAATGGTTGTTGGTGTTGCCGTAGCATCTGTAACGGTGGCGATGTCTTGTAAAATAATTTTACTGCCATTTTTATTTTCACGGATAATAAGATTACGTAAGGCGTTCACATCTTTTAGTTTTTCATCTAAGCGAATGGTGAAACGGTTATCTGAATTTTCAATATTTCCTGCAGGATACGACATATTTCCCGCGGCAACCATCTGACTTACCTGCGCAGACGATAAATTATATGCCTGTAATTTTTCATTATCCAGTTTCACTTCTATTTCGCGTTGATTACCGCCTGTTAAGTGTACCTGTGCAACGCCCGGAACATTTAATAAAATGGGTTTGATGGTCTGGTCCACTAAATTGTATAATTCAGTCTCGCCCAGATTTCCAAATGTACTCATCTTTAAAACAGCAATATCGCTGGAACTGAATTTACTGATGACAGGTTCATCCACACCATCCGGTAATTCGCTTTTTATATTGTTTATTTTTCGCTGTGCATCTGTTTGCGCAGTACTTGCATTTGATTTTTGTTTTAACTGAATCGTTACAACAGAAACATTTTCCTGAGAAGAAGATGACATTACGTCTACGCCTTCAATAGAAGAAACCGCATCTTCAATTTTTTTGGTTACGTTGTTCTGTACTTCTTCTGAAGATGCACCTTTGTAAACAGTTTGTATAGAGATAACCGGTGCCTCAAATTTTGGCAATAGATTATAGCTCAACTGGCTATAGCCCAAAAAACCAAATATGATTAAGGTAACAAAGATTACACTAATCAGTAATGGTCTTTTTATGGCAATTTCGGTAATAGACATATAAGATTAGTTTTTAGGATTTACAATGGAAATTTTGCTGCCGGTCGTCAGGTTGATTTGTCCGCTCGTCACTATTTTCTCGCCCGGCGTCAGGCCATTCAGAACAACTACATTCTGTCCGATTTCCTCGCCTAACACTAATTTTCTTACCGCAATATTATTTCCATTCACTACATATACATAAGGATTTTTCACGCCTTCCACCAAAGCGATTTTTGGTATCTGCAAAGCTTCAGCAGGTTTTTTAAAACTGAATTTTACATTTACATAAGTGCCTGCTTTATAACCGTTGTTTGGTATTTCCACTTCCACTCTGTAGTTGTGGTTTTCATCACCTTTCGGCGCGATATATTTAATAATCCCTTTCGTTAATTTATCAGGAAATACGCTCGAAGAAATCTGTGCTGCCTGACCTAATCTTAAATCATAAATATTTGCTTCGCTTACAAACACAATCGCTTTCAATACAGACACATCCATAATGGTTGCGATAGGTGTTCCCGGGTTTATAA
>JAYVPA010000182.1:0-15254 GCA_043757615.1 Sphingobacteriales bacterium
CCAATTATCATACCAAATATTAAGAATACTTTTAATAAAAAAAGGTTGCATGAACAACCTAATTTTTCATTTTTTGTTATAAAAAATATTACTTTTTAATTTGATTTGAATGAAAGGCTTTAAAATAATTGGGTTCAAAATATGCAATATCTTCAAAATTTTTATTTTTAAAACGTGAAAATGCCAGTAAACAAAGGTCCTGAGCACTTGGTGTAAAATCGGAATCAAATATAATATTGTCTTTTAATAAAAACTGCTTGGCCTTTTCTGCTCCGTTTCCAAACAGCAAGTATTTCTTTTCGTTATTAAATAGATTATTAGCGATTTCATCTAAAACCAAACTTGAAAATGCTTTTGTTACCTCACCATTTTTAGTGACCAATGAAGTAAAAACCTCCATTCTTCGTGCATCAATCATGGGAACATATTCATCAAAACCAATCTTATTATACCTGGTTTGAATGCCATTTACCATAGCTACAAATGTAGAAATACTTATCAGTGGAATATCTAATGAAAAACAATATCCTTTTGCTGCTGCTGCTGCAATGCGTAACCCTGTATAAGAACCCGGACCTGCGCTAATGGCAACTGCATTCAGGTCTGAAAAAGATAAACCTGCGGACTTCAATAAATCTTCTACCAAAAGATGCAGTCTGTCTGCCGCTTTATTTGGTTCCAGGATTTCTTTAGAAAATAAACATTGTCCATCTTTTGAAATAGCAACTGAAGTAACAGCATTTGCCGTTTCAATACATAAAATATAAGAAGAGTTTTCCGACACAATTTATTTTTGTGCTGTAAGCATTGATTTATATTTCATGCCATCGCTTAATACTTCAATAGCTTTTTTAACTTCTGTGTCGTCTTTTAAGCTATTCGCAATTCTGCCTTTTTCGTACGTGTAACGGCTTGCAATTTCCTGCTCTAATAATCTTTTGATTTCAGGTTTATATTTCAACAAATCTTTTGATTTATCATGTTTGATTTGTGTTTCCAAATCAGTAATTACTTTTTTAACAGCTTCAGAATAACTGTCATCTGTAACAGTCTTTTTTAAATCTGCCAACTTAACTTCACTTGAAGTTGTATAGTCATATTCTTTACCTTTCAGATATTCTACAAACTGATTGTATTCCTCGTCTGACATTGAAAAATTATTGCCGTCTCTCAATGTTGAATGGTCATGTTTGTATTGATTTGCAAATTGAAAAAGATGATTGTTGGTATATAATGCAATTGCAATAGATGATATTTTTTCTTCTTCCGTTTTGATATCCGGCTCAATACCTGCGCCATCTTTTACTATTCTGCCTGATTTGGTTTTAAATTCTTTTCTTAAAGAATCCGGTAATGCACTTGCAATTCCTTCTGCGCTACGGTGGGTATAATCTATTCGCTGAATACATCTTCCGCTTGGAATATAGTATTTGGAAATAGTTACTTTCAATTTAGATTTATACGCAATGGGTTTTGTTACCTGCACCAATCCTTTGCCATATGTATTTTGTCCTATGATAATTCCTCTGTCTAAATCCTGAATTGAACCTGAAACAATTTCTGATGCTGATGCAGAACCACCATCCGTTAAAACTGCTAATGGAATATCAGTATCAACTGGTTTTCCTGTTGTAGCATACTGGAAATTTGCTTCCTGTATTTTGCCTTTGGTATTTACGATGTTTGTTCCTTTATCTACGAAAGTATTGCAGATATTAATTGCTTCGTTCAACAATCCGCCACCGTTGCCACGCAAGTCTAAAATAACACCTTTAAGACCCGGATTTTTCTTTAAATTCTTCAATGCATCCTGTACTTCCTGCGCTGCATTATCCGTAAACATGGTTAGTTTTATATAACCAACCTTATCATTCACCATTCCTGAATATGGAACGTTCTCAATCTTTATTTCTTCACGGTTGAAGGTTAGTATTTTTTCTTCGTTAGAAATTGCTTTTTTTACTTTAATCGTAATTTTTGTACCCGGTTCACCTTTTAACAGCTGGCTAACTTCATCAGAATTATATTTTGTGGCTACTTTTCCGTCAATTTCCATAATCTGGTCGCCTGCCTGTAAGCCTGCTTTTTGTGCAGGATATCCTTCATAGGGGTCAGTAATAATTACATAATCACCCATTTTTGCAATACGTGCTC
Source organism: Sphingobacteriales bacterium (assembly GCA_043757615.1). Classification (GTDB taxonomy): domain Bacteria; phylum Bacteroidota; class Bacteroidia; order Chitinophagales; family JADIYW01; genus JADJSS01. Next base: position 2,155 of record JAYVPA010000182.1, read on the forward strand.
CAATACCACCATACTTCCCGGTTGTTTGCAACTGATATTCATCCAAATCAGCGCCTGTGATATAGTTTGTAAAGGGATCCAGACCATCCAGCATCCTGTTGATGCCATCTGTCATTAATTTATTCGGATCAATATCATCCACATAGTAAGTATTCAGCTCTTTATATAACTGAGTAAATAATTCCATGTTTTTGGCAATCTCAAAATAACGGTCCTGATCAGCTGCTTTTACATTTAAAATCAGACACAAGCAAAGAATAGCGAAGAGTTTTTTCATTTTTATTAAAATTTAAATTGAGTCTTTACGGATTTATTTATATGAACACTAAAACTACTAAAAATAGTTTTCATGAATGGTTAAAAAATATAAATAAAACCTAAGGAACAGGATCATATCCGCTTCCACCCCATGGATGGCAGGACAAAATACGTTTTGCAGCTAAATATCCGCCTTTAAACAAACCATGTTTCTGTAAGGCTTCTACAGCATACGTAGAACAAGATGGCTGATATCTGCATTTATTTTCTCCTAACAAAGGCGAAACCGAATATTTGTATATTTTAATCAGCACGATGAATGGAAATATCAGTATTTTTCTGAGTGTTTGCATTAAGAATCGAATTTCTAACAAAATCAAATATAGATTAGTTCATTATAATTCAGTCATAATTTTTTTTAATAACTGAACTACAGCTACATCCACATCTTTAAAATCAGTTATAGTTTTTGCGTGATAACTCAGTAATAAAACCATGTTTTTGTTTTGCTCCTGCAGGATTTTATAAAACCAGGATTTTTGTAAACGGACACTTTCGCGCATCAGTCTTTTTGCTCGATTCCTGTCAACGGCGTGCGGAAATATTTTTTTGGATGCCGAAAAAGCAAATTGCGCCGTAAAGGCGCAATCTGATTCTACTTGTTTAAAGTATATTCTTAAAGTTGGATTTTGTACAAAAGTTTTATCGCTGAAGAGCTCGTCAATGCGTTTTCTGCTTTTCAGGCGTTCATCTATGCTGAACGTAAGTCGTATATGACTACTCTTTTCAGTGATTATTTTCCTCTTCTTTCGTCAGAAATTGATAATTTTTTTCTTCCTTTAGCACGACGCGCATTTAATACAGCACGACCACCTTTAGTAGCCATACGCTCTCGGAAACCATGCTTGTTTTTTCTTTTTCTTACCGATGGTTGAAACGTTCTTTTCATCTTATTTTAATTTGAAAATTTGAAAATTAGTTAATTTGAAAATGAATTTAAATACTCTTTCTCAAATTTTGGACTGCGAAGATACAATTTTATTTGAAAATTTGAAAATGAATTGATTTGAAAATGCTTTTTTTCCATAGAAAATCAATGATTTAACTATTTAGAAAACTACTTGCATTATCAAATTGGCTAATTCGCTAATTATCAGATTTTTACCGGTTCATCGTCATTAAAAATTCTTCGTTACTGCGAGTTCCTTTCATTTGCTGCAATAAGAATTTCATAGATTCTTCCGAATTCATATCTGCTAAATGGTTACGCAACACCCACATTTTCTGTAATGCATCCTTGTCTAACAACAAATCATCTCTACGTGTAGAAGACGATACGACGTCAATAGCAGGGAAAATACGACGATTTGACAATTTACGCTCTAGTTGAAGCTCCATATTACCTGTTCCTTTAAATTCCTCAAAGATTACCTCATCCATTTTAGAACCAGTTTCTGTCAATGCCGTAGCGATAATCGTCAATGAACCACCATTTTCGATATTTCTGGCAGCACCGAAAAATTGTTTTGGTTTATGAAGTGCATTTGCCTCCACACCACCGGATAATACTTTACCAGATGAAGGTGCAACCGTATTATATGCACGCGCCAAACGCGTAATTGAATCCAGTAAAATAACTACATCGTGACCGCATTCCACTAAACGTTTTGCTTTTTGCAATACAATACTTGCCACTTTTACGTGTCTGTCCGCCGGCTCATCAAAAGTCGATGCTACCACTTCCGCATTTACGCTGCGCTGCATATCCGTTACCTCTTCAGGACGCTCATCTATCAATAATATAATCAGATAAATTTCAGGATGATTTTTTGCAATTGAGTTTGCAATATCTTTCAGCAACATGGTTTTACCTGTCTTTGGCTGCGCCACAATCATACCACGTTGTCCTTTCCCAATAGGCGTAAATAAATCAACGACACGTGTTGAATAGTTGCTGGCTTCATTAAATAAATCTAACTTTTCTGTTGGAAATAGAGGAGTTAAATAATCAAACGGAATTCTGTCCCTGATTTCCTGAGGTGTCTTTCCGTTGATAGATTCTACACGTAATAAAGCGAAATATTTCTCGCCTTCTTTCGGTGGGCGGATGTTACCAACAATCGTATCTCCTGTTTTTAATCCTATTAATTTTATCTGCGACGGAGAAACATACACATCATCCGGAGATGATAAGTAGTTATAATCTGATGAACGCAAGAAACCATAGCCTTCCGGGATAATTTCCAATACACCTTCTCCTAAAATAACGCCATCCAAATCAATATTAAAATCTACTTTTCTTTCTTCCTGCTGCGGATAATCATCTGATTCATCTGCTACATTTGCATTTGCAATTTCTCTTACTTCTGTTCTGACGTGTTGTTGCTTTTCCTGAACTTCTTCCTGTTGTTCTTCTTGTTTCTTAGGTTGAAACACTGTCTTTTCAGGAGTAGTAACCATTTCTTCTTTTGCAAATTCTGCATTCATAGCATTTCTGTCAGAAAAAGGATTTTCTTTTGCTTTTTTTGCAGGCGATACCTTCTCTGCCACTTTACGGGGAATCCGCACACGTTCTTTCTTTTCTTTTTGTTGATTTTCGTCAGTAGTTTCTACATCTTTTACTACTTCATCTTTAGATTCTTGCTCTTGCATATCTTGTTTTTTGAGGATAAGTTCTACTAATTCAGGCTTTTTAGATTTGGCTATCTTCGCTTTCGGCACCAGTAATTTTTCAGCTATTTCTTTCAATTCAGGTAATAACATTTCTGTTAAAATGGAAATATCGTACATACGTCAAACTAGTTAAGTTGGAAAATGGAAAACATGAAAGGTGGAGTCTGAAATTCGTTAGTGACTGATCAATAATACGGCTAGGCTGAATTGATTGATATGCAAATAAACGAATATTTTGTATAAAAAGTATCTTTTGTGTTACTTTTTTTTGAAAAATAAGGATTTATACAGCTTATACACTATTCACTGTTTGGTAAAACTTATCTTTGCTAACAATTTTTACAGCATGCTCACTTTAGATCAATTACGAAAAGATACCGCTTTTGCAAAAGAACGTTTAGCGCACAAGAATTTCAATGATATTCAGTTTGTGGATGAGATTATTTCTCTGGATGACAAACGGAAATTAATAAAATCAAACTTAGATGATTTTTTAGCTCAACGCAATTCTCTATCCAAAGAAATTGGCTCTTTAATGAAAGAAGGTAAAAAAGAAGAAGCTGAGCAAATGAAACTGAAAATTGCTGACATCAAGGCAAATGCTGACAAACTGGAACAAACTGTTTCTGAAATTGAAACTTCTATTTTTGATAAATTAGTTACGCTGCCAAATTTCCCAAATGCTGTTGTACCAAAAGGAAAAACACCGGAAGAAAATGAAGTGACGTTTTCTGTAACAGAGTTTCCAAAATTACATGCAACTGCGGTTCCCCATTGGGATTTGGCAAAAAAATACGATTTAATAGATTTTGAATTAGGTGTAAAAATTACCGGCGCTGGTTTTCCTGTATATAAAGGAAAGGGTGCGGCCTTACAACGCGCTTTGATTGCATTCTTTTTAGTTAAAGCGATTGAGGCCGGTTATGAAGAAGTGCAGGTACCGCACATGGTAAATTATGATTCTGGTTTTGCTACAGGAAATTTGCCTGACAAAGACGGACAAATGTATCACGATGCGACTGATAATTTATACCTGATACCGACAGCGGAAGTTCCCATCACGAATTTATACCGTGATGAAATTATTGATGAGAAAAATCTGCCGATAAAAAACACTGGGTATACACCATGTTTTCGTCGGGAAGCAGGAAGTTATGGTAAAGATGTGCGTGGCTTGAACCGTTTGCATCAATTTGATAAAGTAGAAATTGTGCGTATCGAAAAACCGGAAAACTCTTATGCAGCTTTAGAAGAAATGCTGAGGCACGTAGAAGGTTTATTGAAAGATTTAGAATTGCCGTATCGTATTTTGCGTCTGTGTGGTGGTGATATGTCTTTCACTTCTGCACTAACTTACGATTTTGAAGTTTTTTCTGCTGCGCAGGAACGCTGGTTGGAAGTAAGTTCAGTTTCTAATTTTGAAACATTCCAGGCGAACCGGTTGAAGCTGCGCATTAAGGATGCAGAAAATAAAAAATCATTGGCACATACATTAAACGGGAGCGCTTTAGCATTACCGCGTATTGTAGCAAGTTTATTAGAAAACCATCAGACTGAAAACGGCATCAGGATTCCAAAGGCATTGGTGCCTTACACAAAGTTTGAGATGATTTTATAACAATAACTGAACTTATTTTTACCTAATTTTGTTCATAATCAAAATGAATCTATTACAAAACAACACAGAACAAATCAATCAGCTTTGTAAAAATTACAAAGTAAAAAATATGTATGCGTTTGGTTCTGTATTAACAAATCGATTTGATAAAAACAGCGACATAGACTTATTGGTTACTTTTGATAATGTTTCCTTAGAAATATATGCAGATAATTATTATGATTTAAAATTTTCTTTAGAGAAACTACTAAACAGAGAAATCGATTTATTGGAAGAAAAAGCGATAAAAAATCCATATCTCAAAAAATCTATTGACGAACATAAAAAAATAATTTATGCTTCCTGAAAATATCAAAACATGGTTGTTTGATATTATAAATGCTATTGAAGAAATAGATTCATTTTTTGAAAAAAAACCAAAATCATTTGCTGAGTTTCAAAACGATATAAAAACGAAACGTGCTATTGAAAGGAAATTTAGAAATTATTGGTGAAGCTGTAAGCAGAATTAAAAAAGTAAATAAAGAATTTACCTTAACCAATGATAGAAAAATTATTGATACAAGAAATAGAATAGCGCATGGTTATGATACAGTTTCTGATGATGTTATTTGGAGTATTGTTATCAATCATATACCATTATTAAAAACAGAAGTTCAAAACTTATTAAAATGATATTTATCTCAGAAAAAGCAAAAGAGCGCGTATTGAATATGTGGAAAGAAGACAATCTTTCGGCAAATCATTTTGTACGTGTATCCGTAAGCAGCGGCGGCTGCAGCGGTCTATCTTATAACATGAAGTTTGATGACCAGGCGCAAGCCACTGATGAAGTATTTGAAGATAAAGGCATCAAATTGGTCGTGGACCCAAAAAGTATTTTATATTTATTAGGAACTGAATTAGATTTTTCTGAAGGTTTAGACGGAAAGGGATTTTACTTCAATAATCCAAACGCATCGAGAACTTGTTCTTGCGGTGAAAGTTTCAGTTTATAATTACATGGCAGATTTAAACTGCTCTAAAAATCTCGTATCATTTTCAGAAAGCAAGCGGATATCTTTGATTTGATATTTCAGCATCGTTATTCTTTCAACGCCCATACCAAACGCAAAACCGGAATATTTTTTTGAATCAATTTTACAGTTTTCCAATACTTTCGGATCTACCATTCCGCAGCCTAGAATTTCTACCCAACCTGAGTATTTACAAACGTTGCAGCCTTTTCCTCCACAAATAAAACAAGTCACATCCACTTCTGCGCTTGGTTCTGTAAACGGAAAATAAGACGGGCGAACTTTTATTTTAATATCCTGACCGAATAATTCTTTTACAAAGAAATCCAGTGTTTGTAATAAATCGGCAAAAGAAACATTTTCATCTATATACAAACCTTCTACCTGATGGAAAAAGCAGTGTGAGCGTGCTGAAATAGTTTCATTTCTGAAAACTCTTCCCGGTGATAAAATACGGATCGGCGGTTTTTGATTTTCCATGGTACGCACCTGTACGGAAGAAGTATGCGTTCGTAAAACGATATCCGGATTTACGTTTACAAAAAAGGTATCCTGCATATCACGCGCGGGATGATCTTCAGGCATATTTAATGCCGTGAAATTATGCCAGTCATCTTCAATTTCTCTGTCTTCCTGCACAGCAAAACCAAGGCGTTTAAAAATATCTACGATCTGATTTTTGACAATCTGTATTGGATGGCGTGCACCCACAGTAACCACATCTCCAGGCAAAGTCAAGTCAATAGACTCACTACTTTCTGAAGTATTATTCTGAAATTTTTCCTGAGAAGCAGCAAATTTTTCTTCAGCAGCCTGTTTTACACTATTTACCAACTGACCAAATTCTTTTTTCCGTTCATTCGGCACGCTCTTGATTTCTGCAAATACATCTTTCAACACATTTTTTGTTCCTAAAAACCGGATACGAAACTTTTCCAATTCTTCTGCAGAAGAAATGGTGGTTTCATTTGCCTCTTTTAAAAGTTGTTCTGTATGTTCAAAAATATCCATACCTCAAAAATAAAAAAAAGAGACACAAAACGCGCCTCTTTATATGATTGTAATAATTAATTAATTAGAATTTCAATTCATCCAATGTCACTGTGTGTGAAATTTTAGCATCTGCGGAAGTAAGTTTACCACCAGCACCAGAACCCGGCGTATCTCCAAATACTTCTAATTTTATCGATACAGGAGATGCTTTCCAGTCAATATCTATAAAGCCGAAATTTACATATTGCCATCCGTTTCCTACTCTGATATTATCATTATTAGTACTTACTCTGTCTTCATGGTGTGTAATACCACTGGATGTCAGGTCATAAATAGGGTACATATCTGCAGGTTGTGTTTTAGTCAACTCGGCAAAATGTACATCTCCGCTTAAAAAGAACACTCCGTTAGCATGAGTATTTTTAATTAAATCGTACATCTTTTGTTTTTCTAATGGTAATACCGCCCAGTTCTCACTTCCACTATAATTTGAATTAAACTGTAGTGTAGACATTATAATTCTCACTTTTGCCGGTTTTCTTAATTCTCCTTCTAGCCAAGTCCATTGTGTAGTTCCTAATATAGTAGCATCCGGTGACATCAGAGTATCATATCCGCTAAGTGCTGCTCCTGCACCGGCAGTTTTATATGGCGTGTGATTCCAACGCAAATCCATTAAGATAATCTGTACTTTATGGTCATCATCTCCATAATAATATGAATCATAGATTCCTCCGTCAGGACGATTGTGACGGGCTGCTGTTTCAGGTATTCTCCAGAAATCAAAAAATGCTGCTTTTGCAGGTCCTTTTACAGGATTATCAGACGTTCCATCATTTTCGCCGGTATCATGGTCATCCCAGATTGGCAATATTTCGGGCATCTTATTTCTGAATTCAGCCCAGTATCCTCTGCCTGCCAGTTGTCTGTATGCACCTTGAATATATTCGGGGGTGCCGGGTGCCAATGCGAAAAAATCTCCATAGATGTTATCTCCGCCCGCTATATAAACCTGTGGGTTCAATTCCGGGATTCTTTGAAATATTTTCATTTCTGAAAGATACTGTGCGCAGCAAGAACCAAAAGCAATTCTTGAAAGGGGCTCAACCGTACTGTTAGAACTTGTGTTTTTTGTACAGCCAAACAGTAATATTGCTGCTGCAAAGATTGTAAAGAATTTTTTCATGGAGAGACGTTGTAAAAGTGAATTTATAAATTTATGAATTTTTTGTGAATATCAATTTATGCAGTACACTTATTTAACATATTTTTTTCATTATTTTTTCACTTGCAGATAGCATTGTAAAACGAATTTTATTATCCTATTTTTGAGAAATGTTTAAGAAATTCACAGAAGATTTACATCAGGCATTCAGCTATCCTCTTCCTGGAAAATCGGCACATGAATTATTAAAGCCATATCTGAAAATCAACAAATCTTTAGATGCTCCTCAATTATTAAAACCGAGAAAGGGTGCTGTAATGTCATTAATTTATCCGGTAAATAATATGCCTCATATTTTATTTATTGAGCGTCCTGTCTATGATGGTGTTCATAGTGGTCAGATTGCATTTCCAGGCGGAAAAATTGAAAAATCAGATGCCACGTATCTTGACGCTGCGTTAAGAGAAACACATGAAGAGATTGGTGTTGAGAGAGGCTACATTGAGGTGGTTGGTGCTCTTTCAGAAATATACGTGTTAGCGAGTAATTTTATGGTCTATCCATTTGTTGGATTATTAAACGAAATTCCGTCATTAACCTTAGAAAAAAAAGAAGTTGCAAATACCCTTGAAATTCCTTTGTATAAATTCTTTGAACGGGAAGTAATAAAAGAAAAACCTATCAAAAATGCCTTGGGCTTTACACTCATGGCTCCTTTTTATGATCTGGACGGGAAAGTTTTGTGGGGCGCGACAGCAATGATGGTGAGTGAATTATGCGCGGTTATAAAAGGTAATAAGATTGAGGTTATTTAAATAGCCGATTATCTTGTTTCCATTTCCAGAGAAAACTGCATCAGATTATTATCTATCTGCGAATTCATTTTTTTTTTCTGCTTAAAAGAAAAAAGGATAAAGGTAAGAAGCATAGCCAATCCTAATTCAAATAACATAAGGTATAGATTACCCCAACTTTGCAAGACATATCCTAACGCGATAAACAGCAGATTGATTCCTACTAAAATATATGTTGCCTGCACATGGGACAATCCCAAATCTATCAATCTGTGATGGATGTGGTTTCTGTCTGCCAGAAACGGTGACTTTCTATTTATAATTCTAAGTGTAAATGCACGAAATGTATCATAAAGCGGAACAATCAATATAGCAATAGCCATTGCCGGTGCAGCTATTATATGTATGCCTTCACTTTTACCATTGTGCAATACCATTTCATTTTTTTCGATAAACTGTATCGCCAGTACGCCTGCCAGTAAGCCTATGGAAAGACTGCCGGAATCGCCCATAAATATTTTAGCTGGCGTATAATTATATTTTAAAAATGCAAAAACAGCCCCGCTCATCGCAGCTGCTAAAATTGCGTAATCAAAGAAACCGTAATAATAGAACCATACGCCAAATGCTACAGACATTACGATGCAGATACTGCCGGCCAGTAAGTTTATACCATCAATAATATTGAAGGCATTAATGATAAAAATAATGGTAACTATAGATAAAATTATACTGAATGTTTCATTGATATAAGATATTCCGAAAAGCCCGTATAAACTAGTGATGCGAATTTCACCCAATATCACTATAATGCAGGCTGCAAAAATCTGTCCTATGAATTTTTTGGATGCCACCAATTCTACTATATCATCCTTTGCACCTAGCATAAATGTGAAGCAAAGAGCTGCTAAGATGAATTTCATCTCGTGCGTTTTTAAATCAAAGGAGGCAAAAAGGCAAAAGGCTATCATGAAGCCGCCAAAAATAGCAACACCGCCTAATGTTGGCGTGACACCATAATGTGACTTTCTTTCGCCCGGAGAATCAAATAAATGTTTAATATTGGCTACCTTGATAATTGAAGGTATAAACATATACGTCAGGACAAAAGAGGTCAACAAGGCAGAAGCTAGTTTTACGTAATCGCTGTGCATATTTAACTGATACAAAGTTAATAACAATTATTTATAAAATGTTAATCATGACCAAAGTTTTGAAGCAAATTGATGTAAATCCTATTGACAGCCTCATTAGAAAACACATTTTCAGCACGTTTTCTTGCATTTACACCTATCTGATTTTTATATATTTTTTCTAATAAAATAAAATCCTCAAAAGTTCTCTTTAAAGAAACCACATCGGCCGTTTTGGCAAAAAAGCCGCTTTCACCATCAATTATAGCATCTTTACAGCCTGGTGCATCAGAAGTAATGCAAGGTTTTCCCATCGCCATTCCTTCCAGAATTACCCGTGGCATTCCTTCTCTATAAGACGGCAAAACGACACAATCTGTTGCACAAATATATGGTCTCGTGTCTTTAGCATAACCGTGATATTGAACAATGCCATCTTTTATCCAGGCATCCAGTTCTTCTTTTTTTATGGTCGAAGGGTTTTCGTTATCAATATCACCTAATAAATGAAACTCCACCCGTTTGTTTTGCCGGAGAATCTGTTTTGCCGCTTCAATATATTCATATACCCCTTTATCTTTCAGCAGCCGTGCAATCATCAAAAATTTTGTAATACCGTCGTCATTTTTTTTCTGACAAAAATCAGGATGAAACTTTTGGATATCAATGCCTGAGCCGGGAACAATCTGTGTTTTTTGTTTATCAACTAATTTATTCTCTACGAAAATCTGCAGGTCATCCGTATTCTGAAACAAGACTTTATCTGCAAATGAAAAAGCAAAACGATACAAGCGAAGTGCCACCTTGCTTGCTATGCTTTCATTCAGGAAGGTGTATCCTAAACCTGTTACCGTGCAAACTGTTTTTGTCTTTGTGAATTTAGCTGCCAGCGTTCCGTAAATATTCGGCTTGATGGTATATTGCAACACCACATCTAATTTCTGTTTCTTGTAAATATTCCTGAATTCATTGATCAGTAATAAATCATTTACAGGATTTGTTCCTTTTCGTGCAAGGTTTTTTATTTCTATAAATTCAATATTATTCTCCTTCAATAATCCAACATAATTATCTGCAGGAGCAATGGCAACAACATGGTGACCTTCCTGTTGCAATGCCTTAATCAACCCTAAACGGAAATTATAAATATTGAACGCCGTATTGGCAACAACGCCTATGTTTAGTGGTTTGATCATGTTTCCGTCAAAGATAATTTATATTTCACTCAAAGGCGTAAAGAACGCAGAGTTTTTAGTCTCGCGTTTCCTAAAAGATAGCAGAACTCTTGCAACAACGAAATCAATATAAAATCATATAACAATTTCAAGAATAGAACACGGATTCTTTTGATATTTATGATTTATTGCTGTGAAAATCTTATAAATCTGTGTTCTATGATTTTATTTAAGATTTTTAAAAGAGGCACATTAGTCCATGTATTTTCTCCAGAAATTCTGAAATACAATCAATGCCCAGATCTGCGCATGTACATCGCCGGGATTGTTTGAGAATAGTTGCAGTTTTAAATTTTTAATCATTTCTAAATTAAAAATTTCCTGCTGCTGAATATACTCATCACTCAGCCAGTCATTCATGATCTTGTCTTTCAAATCTGTTTTAAACCATTGTAATAAGGGCACTTCAAATCCTTTTTTAGGGCGATTATACAATTCTTCCGGCAGCACATCCCTGAATGCATCCTGCACAATTTTCTTTTTTATGCTGCCGTTTATTTTGGACGAAACAGGTAAGGAAAATGCAAACTCTACAATCCTGTAATCTAAAAACGGCACACGCACTTCCAGTGAATTACGCATACTCATTCTGTCCACTTTCACCAACATATCATACGGCAGCACCATGCCAACATCTGCGAGTAAATCATCGTTCAATGTTCCGTCAAAATTAACGACTGAAGAAAACTGCTGACGTGTTTCTATGATTTCCGTCATCGCCCCATCTACCTTTCCGTTCAATAGTTTTTCAGAAAAACTCAAATCATTAATGCAGCACCAACGCCACCAGCGTTCCGAAGGAGTCATATCCATCCCAATGGCGAAGCGTTCCAGCTGCCGCACTTTATTGCCGATTTTTCCACTGCGTGATTTTGGTAAATTTTCCCAGACAGGCTGCAGCAAATGTATAATATTTGCCTGCCAGCTGTTGTTTCGCGTTTGCCACTCGCCGTAGTGTTTGTTGTAGCCTGCAAATAATTCATCGCCTGCATCGCCGCTCAACGCAACAGTTACATGTTGCCGTGTAAACTTCGATAAGATGTTTACCAATAGTGCAGATGAATCTGCAAACGGTTCGTCTGTATATTCCAATAATTCATGCAAACTCTGGAATAAATCATCGTTCTTTAATTTGAAAACTGTATGATTTGTATTGAAATGCTTTGCTACTAAATTAGCGTAAGGTGTTTCATCAAAAAACTCATTTCCTTCAAAACCGATAGAGAATGTATTTAAGTTTTTGGTGTGACGCGATGCCATTGCCGTCACTACCGATGAATCAATCCCACCGCTTAAAAAAGCGCCTAATGGAACATCAGCAATCAAACGCAAACGAACTGAATCATCCATCAGTTCTACCAGTTTTTTCTTTTGTTGTTCGTAGGATAATTGATTTTGTTCAGCGTCTAATGCATTGTATGGAATGGAATACCAGCGTTTTACAGAGAACAGTTGTCCGCCGTCCGCCGTCCGCGGACTATTTATCTGTATACAAGAACCGGGTTCCAGTCGTTGTATATTTTTGAAAATAGAATTTTTTCCGGGAATGTAATTAAGCTGGAAATACAAACTTACCGAACTCCAGTTGATTTCTTTTTTTACAGGAAATTCCAGGATGGATTTCAATTCCGAACCGAAGAAAAAGTAATCTTCGTCTTTATAATAATACAATGGTTTTATTCCAAATCTATCACAGGCAATAAATAAATCATCTGTTTGTTTATCATGAATAGCAAAGGCAAAAAAGCCATTTAGTTTATGCAAAAAGCTTTCGCCAAAATGAATATAGGCATACAGCAAAACTTCTGTATCAGAATGTGTTTTAAACACTACGCCTTTCTGAACCAACTCTTCACGGACTGTCTGAAAATTGAAAATCTCTCCGTTAAAAATGATGGAATATCTTCCGGAAGCGTCATAGATTGGCTGATTGGCAGCAGCTGAAGTGTCTATTATAGATAAACGCGCATGTACTAATGATGCTTTTCCGATTGTTACAAAATTCTGGTTGTCAGGTCCGCGTTTACTGAGACAAGTTGCAGCATTTTGCAGCCACTGTGGTTCTACAATTTTATTTTTAAATGAATATGCACCTGCAATTCCGCACATTTTTAGTTACAATTTACGATGTACAATGTACGATTTTATTTTTTATTGCTTTTTGATGACAATTCCGCACAAGTACGCCACGCTAATTGCTTGACTGCATACTTGC
>JAYVPA010000183.1:0-15240 GCA_043757615.1 Sphingobacteriales bacterium
TTGCCGCCATCCATTACATATTTCCAGGTGCCGTCTTTTTGTTTTTTCCAGACAGTCATATAATTTCCGTAACCTTTTTCATCATCTTTGTTTGTAAAAATCCAGTTACCGAAAGTATAACCTAAATCTGCAGATTTGCTTACTTCCACTCGTACAGGATACCATTCCAATTTAAATGTTTGTGCAGGTTTTTTTGCAAAGCTTGCAATCAATGAGTCTTTGCCAATGGTTGGAAATCTTCCGTCGTTTAATTTAATGACATTTGTATCTGCGAAGAAAATGAAAGAAGCAGCCATTCCTTTTTCGCCGCACATTTTACTGAATGCCAATTCAGTCTGCCGTAATTTCTCTACTTCGCTCATTTTTCTGGGTTTCCCAAAAATAAAAGTTATTGAAAAAAGTGATAAAAGAAGGAGTGTGTATTTCATAGAAAATTATTTCTATGAAGATAATCAGAATTGATGTAAAACAACATGTAATTCTGCCACATTGTGAACGATGTAATCAGGTTTTGAATCCTCAATCTCTTTGAGGTTTCCAAAACCATAAGTAATGCCAATACTTTTAATTCCAACATGCTTAGCTGCTTCGATATCAGAATGGCGGTCGCCAATCATGACAACAGTTTCTGGCTGTGTAATATTTTCAGCTTCCAGAATCAGCTCAATCATCTTTTCTTTCGTGATGATATTTTTCTCTTCATTATAATGCTGCAGCTGAGAAAAATATTGGTTGATGTTGAAGTGTTTTAATATTTCACGTGCCATCGCGCCCTTATGTGTAGCGATGTGTAATTTTTTTTCCTGAAGAAAAAGCTGGTCCAGTAATTCCTGCATACCTGCATATAATTCATTTTCAAAAGCGCCTCCTAACTCATTATAATAAACCCGATAAGTCGAGATTGCCTTGGTTGCTCTTTCAGGTGATTGCTGATACATTTTTTCAAATACAATGCGCAGCGGCGGACCGATTAATGTTCGTAAGGTCGCATCATTAGGAGTTGGTAAATCTAATGTCGGGAAAGTATATTTATAACCATTTAAGATTCCCGGTTCAGGATTGGAAATGGTACCGTCTAAATCAAAAATGAAATGCTGCATAATTTTTTTTACCACATAGGCAAATAGCTTGTTTTTTTATTACATCTAAGATGGAATCCTATGTTTGGTTGTTTTTTTAATTAAGAAATAATTCTATTTTAGTAGAGATAGTTAACATAGTTTTTAGCAAGCTAAAAAATTTATGTTTCTATGTGGTTAAATAGTTTACGCGCCTAATAATTCTTTTACCAATGCAGAAATACGTGCACCTTCAGCCTGTCCTGCCACTTTCTTAGAAACAGAACCGATTACTTTTCCCATATCTTTTACAGAAACTGCACCAGTTTCAGAGATAGTAGCCTGTACAGTATTTTTCAAATCATCATCGCTCATTTGTGCCGGCAGATATGTAGTGATGACATCCATCTCTTCTTTTTCTCTTATTGCTAATTCAGGCCGATTTTCTTTGCTGAAAATGTCGAATGATTCTTTGCGTTGATTGAATAATTTCTGAAGGATTTTTATTTCCTGCTCCTGCGTGATTTCGCCTGTTGCACCTTTGTCCGTTTTTGCAATTAAGAAGGCAGCTTTAATTGATTTAATAGTTCGCAGCTTAACTTCGTTTTTTGAAAGCATTGCATCTTTCAGTTCATTATTTATATTCTGGTCTAATGACATGATGTTAATTTGAAGATTTGAAAATGAATTAATTTGAGAATGTAAAAATACGAAAACAAAACTCTTTTTACTAATGGTAATGCTACTTCACTTCTTCATAATCAATGAATTCAGCGTCATTGAATTTTTGGTTAGGAGCAGTATTATTCTGTTGTTGGTGATTATTGTATATTGTTTGCTTTTGTTCAGGAGGCTGTACTTTTTGTTTCGCGTTATTATCTGCAAAAAGCATTCGGATTATTTTATAACCAATTACTAAAAAGACGATATATTCAAAAAAACGAAACATGATATAAAATTAATTATTTGACCTCATTTATAACGTTAAAAACTCAAAAATAGTTTCATCGCATCCGGTTAAGGTTATTGGCGTTTTGCAGGGCTTTAAGCTAGACAAACGCCGATAACGTTTGTTGGGCGGCTATATCAATTCAAAACTTCTTGTCACAAACTTTGTCAGTGCTTCACCCTTCAGCATATTTTGCGAAAGCAGTGCCAGGTCATATAATTGTTTTATATGTTTTTCCTGATGTGCCGCATCTTCTTCCAGAAGTTTAGTATTTATCGGATGGTTGGTGTTTATTACTAGACTTATCTTGTCACCCATATCACCAAACATAAACGGGGAACCGCCGCCCATTTTTTGCATTTCCTGCATACGGCGCATAAATTCATTGCGTGTTATTACAATCGGTGCATCAGTCGGCGATAATGCTTTCAGTTCAATGTCTGCTTTGGTTTTTTGAATTGTGTTTTCAAATAATTCTTTCAGTTTGTCTTCCTGTTCTTTAGATAAAACAGAAACAGCTTCTTCTTCTTTTGGTATCAGATTCGAAACGATATCTGCATCCACACGTTTAAATTGTGTCTTCTCATTTTTCATTTCTACCTGCTGAATAAAATGATTATCAATCATTGTATCCATTTTTACAACTTCATATCCACGCTCTTTTGTCTGTTCAACATAACTGTGTTGTTCTTCCTCATCAGAAGTATATAAGATAATTAAATTACCGTCTTTATCAGTTTGGTTTGGGGTAATCTTTTCTTTCAATTCTGCAAAAGTATAGAACGCGTTTTCTGTAGTCGGAAACAAGGCGAAACTGTTGCTTCTTTCATAGAATTTCTCCTCGCTTATCATTCCGTATTTTACAAACAAACCTATATCGCTCCATTTTTCTTCAAATTGTTTCCTGTCATTATTAAAAATCTCCTGCAACTTATCGGAAACTTTTTTAGAGATATGCTGATTGATTTTTTTTACATTTCCATCACTTTGTAAATAGGAACGCGATACATTTAACGGAATATCTGGTGAATCAATAACACCGTGTAACAGTGTCAGGTATTCGGGAACAATCTCGCCGACATTATCCGTTACAAAAACCTGATTTGAATACAACTGGATTTTATCTTTTTGTACTTCAAAATTCTTTTTCAATTTGGGAAAGTATAAAATACCAGTTAAGTTGAATGGATAATCTACGTTCAGGTGAATCCAGAATAAGGGTTCGTCAAAATTCATCGGATACAATTCACGATAGAAATTTTTGTAATCTTCATCTGTTAGAGAAGAAGGTATTTTTGTCCAGGCAGGATTTGTATTGTTAATGATTTCCGGCTCTAATGGTTTTTCTGCTTTTTTATCTTCCTCATTTTGATATTTAAAACCAAACTGGATCGGAACCGGTAAGAACTTGCAATATTTATTTAGTAAACTTTTGATGCGTTGCTCTTCTAAAAATTCTTTAGAATCTTCTGCTATGTACAATACAACTTCGGATCCGCGTTGTTCCTTGCTTATTTCTTCCAGTGTAAATTCTGTTGACCCATCACAAGACCACTTTACAGCAGGTTCATCTTTATAAGATTTGGTATAAATTTCTACTTTATCAGCAACCATGAATGCAGAATAAAAACCTAATCCGAAATGTCCGATAATAGATTTTGCATCATCAATATCTTTAAATTTTTCTACAAACTCGCCGGCACTGGAAAATGCAATCTGGTTGATATATTTCTTCACTTCTTCTGCTGTCATACCAATTCCTTTGTCGGAAATGGTCAATGTGCCTTTTTCTTTATCAATGCTGATTTCTATGGTCAGGTCGCCGATATCGCCTTTTGCTTCACCTAACTGTGACAATCCTTTTAGTTTCTTCGTCGCATCCACTGCATTTGAAACTAACTCACGTAGAAAGATTTCATGGTCAGAATACAAGAATTTTTTAATGATTGGGAAAATGTTTTCGGTTTGTACATTGATTTTTCCGGTTTCTACTGACATAGATATATAGATTTAAAGATTTTGAGAAATGAGATTACATAACGTGTAAGTCAAAATTTGTTCCAATGGGAAATAGCTGACAAGTTGACATTTTTTTATTTTATAATAGAAAATTACCCTCTTTTTCTATTTAAACTTTCAAATTTAACAACTATATTGTTAGAGAAAAGTATAAATTTGTGGAAAATGATGACCGTGAAATACCTGAGCGAGGAACACAAAAAGAATTCGAAAGGCGCAATGAAGACGCTATCAGAAAGAGTGTTGCCGATAGACTTAAACAAGGCATTGAAACAGCTGCAAAAGAATTCGAAAGACAACAAATCGGCTTCTCACACCACGAGCAAGAAGATTTAGAAAAACAAATTGTTTTTGATTTTGCCAAAGCAAATAATTTATGGGTAGATGATTTGTATTCACTTGGGAAGCCAACTCATGCAGGTGGTTATGAAAACACTTTAGCTTTAGATGAAATTACAGGTTATTTGTATAAAAGCAATAACCTTTTTAATGCAAAATTTCTCATCTCTAATTTACTAGAACAAATTCGCTTACACAACGAACTATTTCCTGAAACAAGTTATGAAGTAGTTGGTTTTACAGGGTTCGACAATGGAGAAAATCTTGTGCCATATATAGAAGTTATATTGAAGCAAATATATGTAGACAACGCAGAACAAGTTACAGAACAAGAAATTATTTATTTTATGCATTTATTAGGATTTGAGCAAATAGATGAAGCAAAATTTGCGAATGAAGAATATATTGTTGCAGATTTATATCCTAGAAATGTACTAAAAGATAAAAATGGATTCATTTATGTTGTGGATGATATCGTTTATGAAAACAAGAATGACTGATATGAATAAAAACACCTTGGTGGTCACTTAAGACATTTTTGCCAATAAATGAATCGCTTTTAATCAATTTATTTTCAAATGACATTGGCATAACGATATGATCAATATTTCTTTTAATTTGTTGAGTCGCATTTGTTAAGTTGAGTTTTTCAAATAAAGATTTTAAAGATTCGGTAGTTTCTGTATTAATAGTAAATACTCTTTCATCATCTTGAAATGATGTATTCAAATCACCAACAATAAATAAGTTTTGATTTATGGAATAAATTTCTTCGCAATCTTTAATGCAATTTTCTAATTCTATTTTTGCATAAGGTTGTTTTTTAAACCAAGTGCCAATAATTGTTGAATAGATTATAATCTTTCCGAAATCTGTTTCAAACTCTAGAGCAAGACTGGTTTTATTATCAGAAATTTCGAATTTATTTATTATCGGAATTTTAGAATAAACAATTACCCTAAACGACTCTTTACCTTTTAGATATTCTGTGTAGTTTAGTCCTTCATAAATTTGATTTGAAGGAATTTGCTCTGTGGTGTAGGTATATTTATAGTTAGGCAGATTTAAGTAAACTGCTTCAGTAAGTATCAAAAAATCAAAATCTTGTTGCTGCAAAAAATCTTCAATCTTTTGTGTTTTATTTTTTCTTGACCAATCGATATTTAGTGTAGCAATTTTCATTTTTTTGTTTTAACCGCAAAGAACATAAAGTTATACGCAAAGTTCGCGTTGAAACCTTTATGCTCTTTGCGTAAATCTTTTCTATCTTAGCGGTTAATTTTCATTTAGGGTTTGTTGACCAAATCGTAGCTTCAGGAATGAAACCGACATTGCGCAATTCCAGCATCGAGACCATTAAATGCGCTACATCTTCCGCTTCAAGTTTCGTGGTATTAAAATTTCGTTTTTCGCGTCCGGAATTCATGACAAAGTTAGTTTGCACTTCACTCGGATGCACCATCATCACACGAATATTATAAGGTCTGAGTTCCTCACGCCAGCATTCCGTCATGCCGCGTAAAGCCCATTTTGAGGTGGAGTAGGCGGTTCCCATCTGGTGACCTTTTAATGCAGATGTTGATGCCACATTAATTATATTTCCATGTTTTTGTTTTATAAAATATTTCGCACATTCTCTGCCGCACAACATCGCACCAACAACATTCGTTTCTAAAATATCTTTAAACTTTTTTGTGTCAATATTTTGCAATAATTCAAAATAACCAAAACCTGCATTGTTGATTAGAACATCCAAACCATTCAAATGCTTGATGGAATTTTTTACTAACTTAATTACATCATTTTCATTTGTAACATCACACACAATCGGAATTGCACCAATTTCATTGGCGACTTTTTTCAACGACTTTTTATTGCGGCCGCTGATAACAACCTGCGCACCTTTTGAAATCAACAGTTTTGCAGTAGCTAAGCCAATGCCTGAGCTTCCGCCGGTGATTAATATTTTGGAATTTTTAATTTTCATTTTACAAGATTTAATTTCCAGCGAATGCTTTCTTCAGTTTCTTTTTCAATAATAAAATTATTATTAACCAAGATCCTTTGTGACGGAATATTTATTTTATCAGTTTCTGCAATTATTGTGGTTACATTATTTAATGCTAGAAGAAATTGGGCAAAACCACCAAGAGCTTCATTCATGAACCCTTTTCTTTGATGCGCCTTTTGTGTGCTGTAGCCAATTTCTACTTCACCTGATATATCAGGCTTTGAATGACATCCGATTTCTCCAACAATATTTTTCGAAGTATTCTCAATTAAAATAAAGAATGAATAAAAGGTAATGTTGGTACTATCTTTTCTCAGATTAGGTAAGAAAATAGTTTCTGCTACTCCTTTGAAATGTTCATCAATAATTCTGTTTGCCTTTGGCAAACCCAGATTTTCTTCCAATAAATTATTTCCTATAAAGTACAACTCTGCTTGTTCTAATGTCAGTAGTTGTAATGTCAGCCTTGATGTATGTAATTGCATATTTATTTAATAAAACAAATCGACTCTTAAGCGAGAACTGCTTCTTCTTTTCTTTCTCCAATTTGCTGACGCCACATCGCATAGTATAAACCTCTTTCCTCTAATAAGCTTGCATGATTTCCTGTTTCAATAATCTTTCCTTTTTCTAAAACAAAAATTCTGTCGGCATGCAGGATAGTTGATAAACGGTGCGCAATCATCACAGTGATATGTTGTTTATTAGAAACAATTTTTCTGATGGTTTGCGTGATTTCATTTTCTGTTATGGAATCCAATGCAGAAGTTGCTTCATCAAACACTAATAATTTTGGTCTTCGTAATAATGCTCTTGCAATAGATAAACGCTGTTTCTCGCCGCCTGACACTTTCATGCCGCCTTCGCCGATTATAGAATCAATTCCGTCTTCACTTCGCAATAATAAATTTTCGCAAGCTGCCTGATGTAATACTTCAGTAATTTCTTCATCCGTTGCCGTTGGATTTACGAATAATAGATTTTCTTTTATAGTGCCTGCAAATAATTGTGTGTCTTGTGTAACAAATCCAATCTGAGAACGCAACTCATCAATATCGATATTTCCTGAGTCGATGTTGTTGTATAAAATTTCACCTTCTAAAGGATTGTATAAACCGACTAATAATTTTACTAAGGTAGTTTTGCCGGAGCCTGAAGGACCAACAAACGCTATAGTATCGCCTTTTTTTAAATTGAAATCAATTTCTTCAACTGCTTTTGTCTTTGCTGTTTGATGCTGAAACCCGACATTTTTAAAGGTAAGCGATTCAATAGAATTCAGTTTCAATGCGACCAGTGGTTTTTGTTCGATAGGTGTATGCATCAGTTTTTCAAAATTTTGCAGAGATGCTTCCGCTTCTCTATAACTGAGTAAAACATTTCCCATTTCCTGCAGTGGATTAAAAATAAAGAATGAGTAAATTTGCAAGGTCCATATTTGTCCGGGTTGCAGATGACCATAAAAAATAAGGTACATTAAAAAGAACATGATACCTTGCTGTAATGTATTTACCAATGTTCCCTGAATGAAAGAAATACTTCTCAGTTTACGTACTTTTGTTAATTCCAGTTGAAGAATCTTTTGTGTAGCGTTGCTTAAGCGGAGCACTTCTTGATTCGTTAATCCTAAACTTTTCACCAATTCAATATTTCGTAAACTTTCAGTGGTAACACCGGCAAGAATATTCGTCTCTCTGGTAATTTTTACCTGAATAAGTTTTATTCGTTTGGATAAAAAATTCATTACGAAAAATAAGATAGCAGATGCAGAAAAGTAGACCAAGATGAGCGGCTTATAAATGACAGTCGCATAAATGAGAACAGCTGCAATACCTATAACAGCTGCAATAAATACGTTAATGAAATAAGTCATAAATTTTTCTGCATCGATACGGACTTTCTGCAAAACATTTAGAGTTTGTCCGCTTCGCTGGTCTTCAAAAGACTGAAATGGCAAACGCAATACATGCTGCAAACCATCTGTGTAAACATCTGCACCAAATTTCTGAATGACTAAATTAAATGTATAATCCTGGAATGCTTTTGCTATTCTGCTTATCATGGCAATCAGCATGGTTGCGCCAATCAGCAATCCGACACCCTTAAAAAAAATATTTGCAGGCTGGTCCGGTTTGGTAGCATATTCATCAATAATTCTTCCAAATACAATCGGATTCAACATCGAAAATCCCTGATTTATAACAGCAAGGAAAAATGTAACAACAACCAGCCATTTATATCTTTTGAGGTAATAAAGTAAAATTTTCATGGTACAAAAATACGACGCAAAATGAATGTTTGTATATACAATGGTTTAAAATTACGCATAAAAAACACGACCAATTGGTCGTGTTTTTTATGCGTAAAGCCTTAGCTATTATTTATCGTCGTAGTTATAAGCAATACCTTTTTTCAAAGCTTGTTTTCCATAAGAAAACGCGCCTGAATTTCCGCTGTCACTTGTCATGAAAACAAAAGGACAACCCATTTCAGCAGCAGCTTCTAACATTTTTTTGTTTGCTTTTTTATCAGCAGCAGCACCGGAAACATAACCCGAAAAATAACCGGAAGTTTTTCCTTTTACTTCGCCTATTTTTTTCAAACCAACAATTTCAGATTTATCTAATAAGATTTCTACTTTTTCCCAATCAGCCTTGCTGCTAACTGATACTTTATCAGAAACCTGCTCTGTTCTTCCACTTGAATATTGAATTTTCTCCACCGCTTTTTTTGTCAGCGTTTGTTCAGCATCTTCACCTTCGTATTTGTAAATGATTTTGAAGTCATCCACCTTTACTACTTTTCCGTCGATAGTTTTTCCTCCGTGTAAGAAGATTTTGTCTGAAGCAAATGCAGCTACCATTGCAAATGCTAAAAATAATGTTGTAAGTAATTTTTGCATAGAATTTTAATTATTTAAGTAAACAAATTTAGTAAACATTTTCTAATAAGCAACATTAATGCCAAAAAACAATATAATGGCGAATTAGTAACTATAGTTTGTAAAATTAAGCAATAAGATTTTATTCTACAGTACATATTCAATGGTATTTTGTGTAAGTGTCAGCACGGATAGAAATCGATTTTAACATAAGATAAATGACTTTAAAAGAAAAATAAGTATCTTTTCTCTATGAAAAAACTGTTTTTTGCTGTAATTGTAGTATTGTCTGGTTTTTCCTGCCAAAAAGAAAAAATAAATACTGTTTCATTTTGGACAGAAAATATTGGTAGCGACAAAAAATTACCTTTGCTGCCAGATTCTAATGTCAACTACTTTTTATATTCTTTTACAAGAATAAAAGGTTCTAATATTGGCATTCGTATAAAAGGTGAATATGGTTATGCACGTTACTTGAGTTATAATATTTATGACAATAACACATTAAGTAGTGTAGCAAGCATTGTTGATACTAAGATTTTGCCTGATACAGGAAATGAAAATCCATTTTTATCTACAGCAAATCCATTAACTAAGAATAGAAATTACACGGTTAATATTTATCCAAACACGGTTGATTCATCAGCTTTTACGAATAGTTTGCGTTACGATGACAAAATAGAAAATGTAGGCATTATTTTGCGTTATTATATTCCACAGCCAAACAATTATGCAAATGTAGCTTTGCCAAACATTGAGGCTTTTGATATAAATACAGGAAAAACTATAGAAACACCAAAGCCAGCAAGCACTAGTTTTGAAGCACAGTTTCAGGAGAAATTTCAGAAAATTTCTACGTTGTTGAATTTGGCAGGTTTACTGGAAGCACCAAAAGATGTTTTTTTCTATAAATTTTCAGGCGTTTTTTTATATCCAAATTTGGATAATTATTATTTATTTACACCAATTACTTTTAATAAAAATGGTGTGATTGTGTTGCGATTTAAAGCACCGACTTTTTCCATAAACAACACACAAAATGGCTTGACTGACGTTCGTTATTTTTCTATTTGTTTGTGTGATGCCAAAACGTATACTTATTCTACTACTACAGATTTACAGTTTAAAATTGCCACTTCAGATGGTTTTGTAAATATTGTAATTGGCGATGAAGATGCAGCCTTACGAGCAAAAGCCGCAGGTTTAAATTATGTGGTATTGCCACCTGAATTAAAAAATAATGTGAAAGGTTTAATTATTTACAGAAACCTATTGACAAATCTTGCATTTCCATATCCTATGAGTTTAGTGCCGGATTTATCCACCAATATTAACTTGCCAAATCTGCTAAATATCAGTTATCTGCAGGCACAAACGTATCTTGCTGATTATGCACCCAAAGGAATGAAAAT
This sequence comes from Sphingobacteriales bacterium, assembly GCA_043757615.1. Classification (GTDB taxonomy): domain Bacteria; phylum Bacteroidota; class Bacteroidia; order Chitinophagales; family JADIYW01; genus JADJSS01. The sequence goes on from JAYVPA010000183.1 coordinate 10,670, forward strand.
GTCGAAAGCTCAATTCTTAAACAACTTTGGAGGCTTTCCTGTGAGTTATTAATAAAAATTGTACAGATTAACTACAAAAGTTATAAATTGTGGGACTTTAAAACATTGTCTAATATTTTGGATATGTATTATTAATAACTAAAATCATAAATTATGCCATTCTTAACCATTTTATTAGTGTTGGCAGTAATAACACTATTCTTGTCTTTTGTTACAGTGCAGCAAGGTACTGTAGCGGTAGTTACCGTTTTCGGAAAATACCGCAGAATTATGAATCCGGGTCTGAACTTCAAAATTCCTTTCATCGAACAGGTGTACAAAAAGATTTCTGTACAAAACCGTTCTGTGGAACTGGAATTCCAGGCAATTACAATCGACCAGGCAAATGTATATTTTAAAGCGATGTTGCTGTATGCAGTAATAAACACGGATGAAGCATCTATAAAAAATGTTGCATTTAAATTTATTGACGACAGAAATCTAATGCAGGCTTTAGTGCGTACTATTGAAGGTTCGATTCGTGGATTTGTGGCTACGAAAAAACAAGCAGAAGTATTATCGCTTAGAAAAGAAATAGTTGAAGATGTAAAGGAACAGATTGACCAGATTTTAGAAACATGGGGTTATCATTTATTAGATTTACAATTAAACGATATTACGTTTGATGAAGCAATTTTAAAATCAATGGCAGAAGTGGTAGCATCAAGTAATTTAAAAGCTGCTGCAGAAAACCAAGGACAGGCTTTATTGATTACAAAAACCAAAGCTGCAGAAGCTGAAGGTAATGCAATAAAAATTGCGGCTGATGCGGAACGTATTGCGGCGCAATTACGCGGACAAGGTGTGGCACTGTTCAGAGAAGAAGTGGCAAAAGGTATGACACAGGCTGCTAAAGAAATGGAGCAGGCAAATTTAGATACCTCGGTAATTTTATTCTCGATGTGGACAGAGTCTATCAAACAGTTTGCTGAATATGGAAAAGGAAATGTTATATTCTTAGACGGTTCTGCAGATGGCATGCAAAAAACCATGAAAGAAATGATGGCGATGAATAATCTGATGGCTACAACGAAGAAATAGTGTTAACTGAAAAGTTATGAAAAAATGAGATGCTGAAAGGCATCTTTTTTTATTTATTTAATACAGCAATAAACCGTAAGTCAGGCAGATTTACTTCTTCACCATTATCAATAATGGTAATATGAGTGAAGTAGATTTTATTTCCTGATTTTAATCTCGATATTGAAAGATATACAGGTGCTCTAAAGCTCCCATCTTTGTGCTTGCAAATCATAATAGGAAATTCTTTATCCTCTGTGATTATCCAAAATTCAAAACCTTTCACCATACAGACTGCTGAATCAATGGTTGATTTTACTTCTATAGATGACATGGCTTTTAATTGAAAAATGTCTTGTTCAATTTTAGTTACATCTATTTTTCCTAAAGTTATTTCATATGCAGGATGGATAACATTGACACTATCCTTTGAAAGACAAGTTTTAAAAGAAAAGAAGAGAACGAATATGAATATCTGCTTCATATATGGCTTTAACGCAAAATAAATAAAGTTAGTATAAATTACCTACTCAAGAACATACTCTTGTCTTTATACAATTGTCTGAAATAAGGATCAAATAAATCTTTAATAAAGTAAATCGATTCACCGGTAGATTTCATTTCCGGACCAAGTTCTTTATTGACATTCGGAAATTTATCAAAAGAAAAAACGGGTTCTTTTATGGCGTAACCTACGAGGTTGGGTTGGAAGGTAAAATCTTTCAGCTTATGTGTGCCTATCATTACTTTCGTTGCCACATTCAGGTATGGAATTTTATATGCCTTACAAATAAACGGTGTTGTTCTGGATGCACGCGGATTCGCTTCAATCACATATACTTTATCGCCTTTGATGGCAAACTGAATATTGATGAGTCCGCGAATTTCCAATGCTTTGCATAATTTTTCCGCATAGTGTTTCATTGTTTCAATAATGATAGCACCTAAGCTGAATGGCGGTAAAACAGAATTACTATCTCCGCTATGAATACCTGCCGGTTCTATATGTTCCATCACACCCATGATTTGTACATGCTCACCATCATAAATCGCATCTATTTCTGCTTCTTTTGCACGGTCTAAAAAGTGGTCAATTAAAATCACATTATCAGGAATATCTTTCAATAAATTAATCACGGCTGTTTCGCATTCACCATCGTTTATGACGATACGCATGCGTTGTCCGCCCAGCACATAACTTGGCCGTACCAATACCGGATAACCGACACGATTGGCAACCGCTAATGCTTCATCAGCATCTACCGCTGTACCATACTCAGGATATGGAATATCGAGTTCTTTTAATAAATCAGAAAAACGCCCGCGGTCTTCTGCAATGTCCATGCTGTCGAAAGATGAGCCTATAATTTTGATGCCTCTTTCGTGCAGTTTCTTGGATAATTTTAAGGCTGTCTGCCCACCTAATTGTACAATCACACCATCCGGTTTTTCATGTTCAATCAGTTCCCAAAGATGCTCCCAGAATACCGGTTCGAAATATAATTTATCAGCGATATCAAAATCCGTTGAAACTGTTTCGGGATTACAATTTACCATGATAGCTTCATATCCAACTTCTTTTATCGCAAGCAAGCCATGCACACAGCAATAGTCAAATTCAATACCTTGTCCGATACGGTTTGGCCCGGAGCCTAATACAATTATTTTCTTTTTATCAGAAACGATACTTTCATTTTCCAGATCAAAAGAAGAATAATAATAAGGTGTTTTTGCTTCGAATTCCGCAGCACAGGTGTCTACCATTTTGTAGACACGGTTGATGCCTAATTCTTTTCGTTTTGCATAGACTGCATCTTCATCAATTCTTCCCAATAAAAATGCTAACTGCAGATCGGAGTATCCTTTCTTTTTAGCTTTTAATAAAAGTTCTCTCGGAATATTGTTTAATGTATATTTCTGAATTTCTTTCTCCAGTTTTACCAGCTCCTGAATCTGCATCAAAAACCAGTTGTCTATTCCCGTAAGCTTCTGAATTGTATGCAATGGAACACCTAAATAAATGGCGTCTTTTATTTTAAAGATTCTGTCCCAGCTCGGATGCTGCAAACTGTCTAAAATCTCTTCCGTTTTAGCCAGCCCTTTTCCATCAGCACCTAAGCCAACTTTATTGTTTTCTAAAGACTGACAAGCTTTTTGTAAGGCTTCTGCAAAGTTTCTGCCAATGCCCATCACTTCACCAACAGATTTCATTTGCAATCCTAGTGTAGGGTCACAACCATAAAATTTATCGAAATTCCAACGGGGAATTTTTACAATTACATAGTCCAGTGCCGGTTCAAAACATGCAGATGTAGTTTTTGTAATCTGATTATTTAATTCATCTAAATTATAACCCAATGCCAGTTTTGCTGCAATCTTTGCAATCGGATAACCGGTAGCTTTTGATGCTAATGCTGATGAACGCGATACGCGCGGATTGATTTCTATGACAATAATTTCTTCGGTTTCGGGATTTACAGAAAACTGTACGTTGCAACCGCCGGCAAAATTTCCCAGAGCACGCATCATTAATTGTGCCTGGTTGCGCATTTCCTGAAAAACAGGATCCGGTAAAGTCATTGCAGGTGCAACCGTAATAGAATCACCTGTATGAACGCCCATCGGGTCCAGATTTTCTACTGTACAAATAATGACGACGGTGTCATTCATATCTCGTAATAATTCTAGCTCAAATTCTTTCCAGCCTAACACTGCTTTTTCTACTAATACTTCGTGCACAGGAGAACATTTTAAGCCATATGCCAACATAGGTTCAAATTCTTCTGCTTTATGACAAAATCCACCGCCTGTTCCGCCTAATGTATAAGAAGGACGGATTACTAAAGGAAAACCAATTTTTTGCGCAGCTTCTTTTCCTTCCAGCATAGAATTTGCTACAAATGAGGGGGCAACTCCTAATCCTAAATTCACACAAAATTTTCTGAACTCTTCCCTGTTTTCTGTAGTTTCTATTACATTTAAATCCACACCGATAATTCGTACATTATATTTTTCCCAAAGTCCTATTTCTGACGCTTCTTTGCATAAATTCAAAGCTGTTTGTCCCCCCATGGTAGGCAACACAGCATCAATTTGTCGTTCTTCTAAAATTTCACGTATGGAATCTATGGTTAATGGCTTGAGGTAAATATGGTCGGCCGTAACATCGTCCGTCATAATAGTTGCCGGATTAGAATTGATGAGCGAAACTTCAATGCCTTCTTCCCGTAGTGAGCGGGCTGCCTGCGAACCGGAATAGTCAAATTCACAAGCTTGTCCAATAATAATAGGTCCGCTACCTATAATAAGTACGGATTTAATCGAAGTATCCTTTGGCATTTTTGGGAAAGTTTGACAAAGATAGCAAAAAGTCGCAGGTTGAAAATAGCTAAAAGTTTAATTTTTTTATTTTACCTGAATATTACAGAACAAAACATAAGATGAAAGACTTTATTAACTATTAATTAGAATGAAAATTGATTATTTTTGTATGATGAAGAGTAGGATAATAG
>JAYVPA010000184.1:0-15174 GCA_043757615.1 Sphingobacteriales bacterium
ACTGAAGTATCAGCACTTGATAATGAGTTAAATAAGTAAGAAATCAAGTATTTATTATTATCTTTGCAGGTCGGATTTTTGTGTAAATCAGAAATCTGAAATCATAATTATTAAAATTAGAAAGTATGTCATTAGAAGATTTTAGAAAAAAAAGACCCTTTAAACAAAGAAACTGGACTCAGGTAAATGCATCCAACAGCTGGAGCATGTTTCGTATTATGAGTGAATTCGTAGACGCATATGATAAAATGGACAAAATCGGTCCGTGTATTTCCATATTTGGTTCCGCTCGTACTAAGCCGGATAATCCGTATTATCAGATGTCTGTAAAAATAGCTGAACAGTTAGTAGAAGAAGGTTATGGTGTAATTACCGGCGGCGGTCCTGGGATTATGGAAGCCGGTAACCTAGGTGCGCAAAATAAAAATGGAAAATCGGTAGGTTTAAATATTGAATTGCCTTTCGAACAAAGTCATAATCCTTACATCGATCATGATAAATTAATTTCACATCATTATTTCTTTGTCCGAAAAGTTTGTTTTGTAAAGTATGCACAAGGCTTCGTTTATTTACCTGGTGGTTTTGGTACACTTGATGAATTGTTTGAAGTACTGACATTGGTACAAACAAAAAAAATTGACCGTGTTCCTATCGTTTTAATGGGAAAAGCATTCTGGGCAGGCATGTTAGAATGGATGAAAACAGAAGTATTAGAAAACCAGCACAACATCGGCGAAAATGATTTTGATTTATTTTTAGTAACAGATGAGGCCGAAGAAGCTGTAGAATATATTAATAGTTTCTACGAACGACATGATTTAGCACCGAATTTTGCATAATAAAATTAGAGTAATAAAAAAAGGTCAGCGATGCTGACCTTTTTTTATTGATTTTATTTTTGTGTTTCTTTCAGTGCTTTATTAAACCAGTCAATATCGGGCGTGTCTATGTCAAAAATAAACCCTTTATGCTTTTCAGGTTTTTTGTAAATATCCATTAATATTGTAAGTGCCTTTCCTACATTTACAAAATACTTTTGGTGATAACCGATATTCGACTTGCGCTTGATATAATTTTTAAAAGCTTTCAGATAAATAGCAAACGTCTCCACATCTTTTGTCTCAAATAAAATCTTTAGCACCAGATATTTCGCATTTAGATTCCAGAGAATATCCTTAAACTCATTGGTCAGTAAAATCTTCAGCGCTTTTTGGGGTTGTTCTTTTGAATATAAAATTTTTGCACTATTAAAGTCAACTGTATTTTTTCTGTAATCAATAGAAATGTAATCAGCATATTGCTGAATAAACTTTTCTGTTTTTGAGAACTCTTTTAATTTATTTCCTAATGTAACAACGTTCGTAAAGCTAAACCGGCTAATTTCATTGTGTTCTATCAAATAACCTTTTTGAATAGCATAAATATATAATTCAAAAGCCTGTTTTGTATAATCCTGTAAATTCTGGTTGGATTTTTTAACACAAAAATTTATTGCCAGCAAGTATAAATCTTTTAAATCCTGTGAAGTAAAATAGTCATTGCTCGCACGTAAATCTTTAATAAAAGCTTTGAAAGCGTTTTCATCTTCATCTCTTATTACCAGGTAAATGTTATAATAAATACGTACTGCACGGTCTTTAAAAAAAACCGGATTTTCAAGTAAGGTAAGCGTGGCATTTAATAAATGGTTCTCAATTTTTAATTCCGATATCTTTTGCAATGACTGAATAATACATGCATACTTCAGCGTTTCGATAACAGAAAAGAAGGTAGCATGATCAATTACTTCCTGCAGTTTAAAATCTTTACTTCTGTTGTTTCTTGAATTAATCTGATAAAATAATGAATGAATATGATATTGCTTGAGATGATAAGAGGCATTTCGCAAATTCGTTTTTTCCATCATCGCAATACCTTCTTCAATAGTTTGATTTGCGAATTTGTACAATTCGTTTTCCATATAATATTGCGCTAACAATTGTCGTTTTAAAGAATCTTGTTGCGCAACACTATTATAAATGATAAAATTTTCTACAATTTCAGTTGTCATCCATAACAAGTGCCGAATTCTCAAATCATGAAAAGGTGTGTTCGGATAGAGATACTCATGTACTTTTTCCTTTGTAATAGTCCTTTCTGAAAGAGAACTGCGTGTATCAATGTATTCAAAAAAAGCAACTATGTCTACATTTTTATTGACAAAGTCTGACTTTATCCACTTGCGTAATTTGCGTTTATCTTCTTCAGAAAGTATTGAAAATAAGTTAATTAGCTTTGATTCAAACATGGTTTTATATTTTATTAATATTCGTTTTTTTATGACATTGACTAAAATTTGTACCGGAAAATTAAAAAAAATATATCAATATTACTATCGAACTAAGAAAATAAATAGATAACTTTTTAATATGGGAAATTATTTAAAAAGAGTAACGGGCTTATTTGCAATCATTATCACTTTACTTGTGAGTTGTACTAAGCCTGCTGATTCAGAGAAAAAGATACAACAATCCAATTTTGTTTATGAAGACAATGTAAATGGCCGAATTCCGCCGCCAAATAACGTTATCGAATCTACTAACTTTTTTTATAATGACAATGGAACACTAAACAGTGCGACCGTATATGATGATACTTCTGCAACGGCTAATCTTCTTAAGCAGATAAATATTATTTATAATACTAACAGTATAACTGTAAACACTTATCTGGATACAGTTGGAAACGTTACATATTATGTTGGTTTTGATAGCATGAAACGAGTAAGCACCATTACACTGCCTGATAGCAGCGGATTGTACCTGAGTTATACTAATAACAAAGTATCAGAAATCAAATTACTACCCGGAGTAAATAAATATGGCAATTTTGTTTATGATGCTAATAATAATTTGATTCAATATGAGTTCCTGGCAGGAAGCTTGACTTTTATAAGATCTATTTTAAGATATAACAATGAAATTGTGCCTAGAGAGTTTGACAGCAGATTCCTATCAAAGAATATAAAATTTATTTATCTGGGCGGCTTGGACTTAATGCAAAAAATTGGACTGAATTATGGTACAGGCTCATTAAATAAACTAATTGAAAGAACAGACAGTATTGTAACAACAGGAGCACTGTATGAGCGATATATTTTTGACTACTCGAATAACAGCAACGGCGATATAGTTAAACGGAATATCAAATTCTCCACTGATACTTTATATTATCAGTTTAAATATTAGAATAGAAAAAAAACCATAAAACTATTCTTTTAAGTTATTTTTTATAACTTAGTTCAGCAGAGGCTCCGATTCTTCGGAGCCTTTTTATTTCATTCTGAAAGAAGAGAAGAATCTTGCTGAAATGTTTTTAACTTTGATGATATGTCATTTAAAGCTTAACATGCAATCAATTCTTGTAATTCTATTTTTGTTTAGTAGCTCTTATTCTTTTGCTCAGGATTACAGAAATTCAGGGTTCTCAAAGCCAATGCAGTTGCCGTTTAATTTGGCAGGTTCTTTTGGCGAACCAAGACCTGATCATTTTCATTCAGGAATTGACATAAAAACAAATGGCATTGAAGGCGAACCGGTATTTGACGTTTACGATGGTTATATCTCCAGGATTCGTGTTTCTCCTTATGGATATGGAAGGGCAATTTACATTACACACCCAAACGGATTTACAAGCGTGTACGGACATTTAAGCAGATTTTACGGAGCTATTGAAAAATATATACATGCACAACATTACCTGCAAAAAAAATCAGAACTGGATTTGATTTTAGATGCGACAGTTTTCCCTTTGAAACAAAATGACACGATTGCATTTTCAGGAAATACCGGCGGCAGCACCGCACCGCATTTACATTTTGAAGTACGAAATACAAAAACCGAACACGCATTGAATCCATTGGATTTTTATCCGAGAAGTTTTTATATAGATACGATTCCACCTCAGATTAACAAGGTGAAAATATCAAAATTTTATACTGATTTATATTTCAGTTCTAACAATATTTATAATTTACAAAAAGAAACCGATTATTATACAAATGCAGATTCTATTATCATTGATAATTACCCTTCCTACTATATAGCATTAGAAGGATTTGACAAACAAGATAATTCAGAAAATAAAAATGGCATTAAAAAAATTGAAGTCTTTCAAAAAGATATTTTGGCTTTTAAATATGATTTGACAGACATAGATTTTGACAAAACAAGAATGTGTAACGCTTTTGTAGATTATCATGAAATGCTAAATGATAACGGCTATTTTTATAATTGTTATCAATTACATGGAAATACACTTTCCTTATATTCATTTGTAAATAAAGGTTTCTTTAAGATAAATAATAATGAAACCCAGCAATTAACTATTTTTTGTTATGATTACAATAATAATCAAACAGTAATTAGATTAAATATTTTTAGACGTGACACTATAAAATATCTTGATTCTTCAGCTATATCAGGCTATATTAATTCTTCAGAATATTTTGAAAACTACAAGAATAATTTTACAATTAATTTTCAAGCAAATACCTTTTACGATAATATTGCGATTAACATAAATAATGAAAAACCAAACGACAAAAACATCTTGTCTGAAAAATATAAAGTCGCTAATTATTTTCAAAATACATCACCATTGCAAAAATCTGCAAAAATAGAATTCAACTCTTCCATCAAAAAAAACAGAAATAAAATGGTTATTGTGCGACAAGATAGTAAAGGAAAAGAAACCGCCTTAAAAACAACTTTCGATAAAACTAAATTTTATGCTGACACGAAAGAATTAGGTTCATTCTATTTAAAATATGATATTGTAAAACCGGAAATACAAATCTTAAATCTGAAACCTGAAATCTCAAATCAATATATTAAAATAAAAATCATGGACAGCTTATCAGGTATTGACACATACAACGGTTACATTGACGGCAAATGGGTGAACTTTTATTATGACGCAAAAAATGATCTGTTACAATATAATTTTGATGAATATTGCACTAAAGGGAATCATATTTTAAAACTTACTGTTACTGATATCATTGGAAATAAAAATAGTATTACTCAAAAATTCACTTATTAATCATTTATAAATTATGCTAACAGAAGGAATTAAAGCACCAAAAATAAATGGTGTTGACTTTAAAGGAAAAATTACCGTTCTTTATTTTTATCCGAAAGATGATACACCCGGATGTACTGCAAATGCCTGTGATTTCAGGGATAATTATGCATCGCTCACAAAAAAAGGATTTACGATCATCGGTGTTTCTCCGCAGGATGAGAAATCACACAATAAATTCAAAAAGAAATACGATTTACCGTTTGAATTAATTCCCGATACCGATAAAGCTATTATTAATGCATATGAAGTATGGGGAAAAAAGAAATTCATGGGCAGAGAATATGAAGGGGTTCTCAGAACTACTTTCGTAATTAATTCTAAAGGTGTAATTGAAAAAATAATTGATAAAGTAGATACTAAAAATGCTACTAAGCAATTGCTGGAGACTTCGACAGGCTTAGTCTGAGATTAAGAGACTCCGTATGACTTCATTATTTGTTATGATAATCTTACCAAAACTATGCTGAGCCTGTTGAAGCATGCTGCACTTTGAAGCATTACTGAGATTCATTATTTATTTTAATCAAAAATTATTTATTCTATCTGGTAGGAAAAATGAAATTTATTTTCGTAGCTTTAGTTAAATGAATTTGTCAGCTACTGATTCAGACGTAAGTGCCCTAAAAGAACTACTGCAGGTGAAATACAGTCAGTTGAATGCATTGTTGGAAGCAACAAAAGCGATTAACGACAATGTATCCTCTGAAGGCTTGTACCAAATTTACAAGATTACTTTACATCAGCAGATATCCGTAAATGAAATTGCATTGTTCATGTTTGATCAGGCGTGGAAGCGTGTGGTGTGGGAAAGACAAGACCAGGATTTCTATATTCCGATTCAGTCACATTTTGATAAATACCATACCGCAAAGGAACTGACAGAAGAAGAACAGGTTGTTTTCGGAGGCTTCAAATATATTATTCCTGTTTATCACAAGCAACAACCGCTGGCATTGGCTCTTTTGGGAGAAATTTCTGAAGATAATTCACACCAGAAAAGTGAGCTCATAGAATTTTCTCAGATATTTACAAATATTATTACTGTTGCTGTAGAAAATAAACGCTTATTCAAAAAAGAAGTAGAGAAAAAACAATTCGACAAAGAACTGGACCTTGCATCGAAAGTGCAAGGCATGTTGATTCCAAAGAAATTGCCGAAAAATAATATGTACGAGTTCGCCGGTTTATATCTTCCGTATAAAGGTATTGGCGGTGATTACTACGATGTGATTCACATTAATAAAGATGAATTTGTTTTTTGCATTGGCGATATTTCCGGAAAAGGGGTGGCGGCGGCATTAGTGATGGCAAATCTACAGGCATATTTAAATGCTACCTTAGGTTTAGGATTTAAAAAGGAAAAATTAATAGAAAAACTAAATCAAAAGATTTATTCTATTACGAATGGTGAGAACTTCATTACGCTTTTTATTGCTAAATATAATATTATAACTAGAGAACTTGAATACTTAAACGCCGGACACGTCCCACCATTTTTGATTCATGAAGATGAAGTAGAGATGCTGGAAACGGGTAGTACGTTACTAGGTATTTTTGAAGAATTGCCTAAAATAGAATTTGGTAAAATAATCATCAAACCAAACACTACGGTTATAACTTTTACAGATGGTCTGACAGAAATGGAAAATGAGCAAGAAGAACAATTCGGTACAGAACGACTGCTTCAGTTCAGCAAAAATAATTATCGTTTAAGTCCGGAAATTTTCAATAAAATTTTGTACGATTTTGTAAGCAAATTTAAAGGCAATGTATTGTTCAATGATGATATCAGCGTGCTGACTGCTAAATTTATGTAGTACTTATTTTCTCTTCTGTTTCTACAACGCCTGAGCTAAAATTTACCAGCAATCCAAGACACATAAAAAATAAGGAGCCAACTTTATTCGCTTCTACTAAATCACTCAAGGTATTATTTAACAAGAATGCAACTATGCAAAGCGTGATTGCCGCAACACATATTTTCTGATTTCCTAAAACTAAATTATATGTTTTTTGGGCTGTTAATAAAACAACAATCACCAGCGAAATAAACAGAATTAATGCAGGCAATCCTTCTTCTGTAAGCAATAATAAAAAATAATTATGCACTGTTGAACGTTCTTCATTGTCACTGATATATGTTTCGTAAGCGGTAACTGTATACTTTTTATAATTCGTTACAAAATTATTCGGACCAACGCCAACCACTGGATTTTTTTTAAACAAATTAACTGCTGCAATCCATCTGTAAAAACGTTCCACTGTGCTCATATCTTCCATTTCAAAAGTAGAAGTCAGGTGTTCTGCCAGTTCATCGTGGTATATAGTATGTTCGAAATCCGGAGAATATTTTAGGTAATTATTATCTTTTAAGATGTAGATGGAAAATCCCACAGTTGCAATTCCGCCAGCTATTAATACATATTTCGTCAGATTAAACCGCAGCACAAATAAATAACCCGCCATTGCTATTACAGCCAGCCACGCACCTCTTGTATATGATAAATAAATTGCTGCTAAAAAGATTGGAATTGAATATTTCAGGATTTTACTGCGTAAATAATTTTTCGGATACCAGCTTTTTGCTAAAAAAATAAAAGGCAATATCATCGTAATAAAAACAGCATAGTTGACGTGATTTCTATAAATCGGATGTACTGCTTTGGTAATATTATCGAATGTAAAATGCATCATGCCATGTCGAATTAACACATATAAGACTGATAAAAATGTTGGCGTAAACAAACACCAGAAAAATAATTTTATATTTTTTTGGTTTCTCAATAACAACATAGGCAAAATAAAAAAGCCCAGCAAATACCATAGTTTAGCCAGAACGTATTTTACAGACAAGAAAATATCTGTAGAAAATAAGGTGACGAAAATACTCCAAAACAGCATTAACGACAACACAATTACAATTGGATGTTTGAAAGATTTCTGCTGCAGTTCATCTCGGTTAAATGACAAGTATAATATAGTACAAGCTGCCAGTAATATCACCATCGGTTCAGAAGGTAAATCTGTACCAAAACTGCCTATATAAGATTCTACTGAAACCGGCAGCACCAGTAACATAATAAAAAACACGAGACGAAAATTGAGTACTAATATTGACGTAAAAAATATTGCGAATGGAATTATAAAATAAAAACTGCGTTCACAATAGATACCCGTCATAAAAAAAACAACAGCAAATAAACCGCATAACCAAAAGAGCAGTTTATCATGTCGTATAAAAAAATCAGGAACGCTGAAATCCGTATTTATCTGCATGTTTATACAATTCAATCAGTAATGCGATGAAAGAGGCTAAAAAGAAAGAGGCAACAGCGGTTGCTAACAAAATCAACCATCTCACAGGTTTTGATTTTTTCACTGCTTCAGAAGGCTCTTCTACAACATATAAAGTTTTAAATGCTGCAGAAGACGAAACTGCATACTGGTCGCGGATTGACATTAATTTTTTTAATTCATCTGTAGTATTATCCGAAACATTGGCTTGTAATAATATCTTTTTAGCGGCAATTTGCTTATCTATTAAATCCAATACTGTTGACTTATTTTCCACCAACATAGTCCTGTAAATAGAATCTGTTTTCTGCACTAAATCATGCACTATATCAGCTGCCAGTTTAGCATCTGTATCAACAGCACTTACTTCAATAGCGCCTAAATCATTACGGACCGCATTAAAATTATTATAGAATTCCCGTTGAGTATAAAATAAAGTCAGTTCTTTATTTTCGTCTTTTAATTTATAATGCTGGCTCAGGTCATATTTATCAATCACAAATCTAGTAACAGGTACTGAATTAATAATTGTAAGAAAACGGTTAACATCCTCTTTACCGCCAAATGTACTTACACCATTTGCTTCCTTTTCATTAAATAAAGCTGCTCTGTCAGTGCTTATCGGGTTAGACAGATAAAATACCATTTTCGATTGATAGTACGGGGGCATGATAGACGGCATTGTGATAATCAGACTGGCTATAGTAGCTATTATTGTAAATAACAGAATTTGCTTTTTCCACTGCAACACAATTTTTAGTATCTCTAACATATAAATTTTTTCTATTTAAAATTATGGTTATAAAGATAATAAAGTGTCAATGGAATATGGAATTATTTTGGAATAAAACATTATTAATCTTAGTTTTAGCGGATGAAAAAGTGGATATTAAAAGCAATCATTCAGAAAAGTATCTCCTTTTTGCCTTATAAAAATAAAATCAATTATCTCTTCCAGAAATATATTACCAAAGGAGTTGTTCTAACTGATGATTTGTTTGAAGACAGACTGATACATGCTTCTAACCACATTAATTGTTTTCATAAATTTTGTACTGGTAAAACCGATTTTATTTCTTTGGAGTTAGGCACCGGCTGGTATCCGATTGTTCCCATTTCTATGTATTTATGCGGTGCAAAAATTATCTATTCAGTAGATATAGAAAATCTTACTTCTGTAAAAAAACAAAAAGAATCTATATTGAAATTTATTGAATGGACGACGAAAAATAAAATTCAGCAATGCCTGCCAAATATAAAATCAGACAGGCTTTCAACATTAGAGAAATTAATTGCAATAGAAGATGATACTGAATTTTCAAAAAGATGGAAGGAATTAGGTTTTAATTTCATGGTACACGATGCCCGTAATTTGCCATTTGACAATGCAACAATAGATTTGATTCATTCTAATAATACTTTTGAACACGTATTTCCGAATGTATTAAATGCTATTCTTAAAGAATTCAAAAGATTGCTAAAAAAAGATGGAATCATGAGTCATTTTATTGACATGTCTGATCACTTTGCACATTTAGATAAGAGCATTACCATCTACAATTATTTACAATATTCTGAAAGCAAATGGAATCTTATTGATAATTCCATACAACCGCAAAACAGATGGCGAATAAATGATTACAGAAAATTATACGCTGCAAATAATTTTACAATCCTGGAAGAATTAAACCGACCTGGAAATGAAACAGAAGTACAGTCAATAAAAATTCAGCCGCCATTTAATCAATATTCTGTAAAAGATATTGCAATCAGTCATTCGCATATCATTGCAGAACACTCCTAAATTATTTTATTGTTCTGTCCCGATTTTCAATTGGAAGGTTTGTTTGTTAATTAAACCTGTGGCGAAGGAAATAACCGGAATGCATATAAAATAAAGAGCAATATGCGTCATCAAATCATATAATTTATTTGCGGAGAAGCTGATTGTCTTTAACAACATGATTATTAATAAACATAATCCAGCGTACCCTATCAGCTGAAGAATATACTTTATATTCAACTCTATTTTGAAAATGCGGATGGAATAAATGGTATAGCAAATCAGCATAAAAATCTGTGTAATCAGTGTAGCCTGTCCCGCGCCTTTGGCGCCGGAGTTTATTATTAAATAAAAGTTCAGACTGATATTCATAATTACTGCAATCACCAGCGTATAAATCATCAATCTGAAATTCTGATTTGCCGTCAGCAAAGTACCAATCACATACAACACTGCAACAGGGAAAAAATTCAGTAATAAATAACCAAACACTTCTGCTGAATAAGCAACGTTTGAAGAGTTACTGTATAATAATTGCATGATGTCCAATCTGTATATAAACAAGCATACAATGATTGAAACTGCTACACAGAAAATAATTGACACACCTGATTTCAGCAATGTTTTTATTTCTATCTTTTGTATAATTCTGTAAGTGAATAATGGCAATAAAATGCCTGCAAATAAATAACCGATATTATTCAGCGATTCCATAATTCTGTAACCTTGTGCGTAGATACCTGATTCCATAGCACCATTTACACCTTGTAATCGCTCTAACATTACGCCGTCAATACGGTAATAGGTTGTCATCAGAAAATAAATAACAGCATAGGGCAATGTTTCTTTAGCAATAGCATAAAACTGCCGCATATTAAACTGGAATTTAAATCTCTCGGTGAGACGAATAGCAAAAAATAAACACACAGCAAATGTTATTATGTATGCCATTAACTGTGCCAGTGCAAAATTGAATATAGATAATTTAAAAGCAGGCACGTTCCCCCATATCAATACAACACAAAAGAAAATCATCAGTAATTTATCCAGCACAGACAGCAACGCATCTGTAATAAAATGCTGATGCGCAGATACGTTTGAGCGCAGATAAATATTAAACGATAATAAAATCTGGTTACATAAAATTATCCAAATAAACGGTTTTGACAAATACCCTAACGGATATGCCACAGCAATACACAATACAAGATACGTGAGAAACAATAGTGTTTTGAAAAGTAATATACTTGGCAACAATTCATTGATTCTTTTATTGTCAGCTGCAATCTCCCTGTTATTATAATTCTGTAAACCAAAATCCAGTAATATCTGAAACAAATAAGTAAAGTTGAAAATAGCGAAATACAAGCCGTATTCTGTTTCGCCTACTTTATTCTGCACCATTCTGTCTATGCCAAAAACCCAAAATGGTTTTATCAATAAATTGACAAACACCATAAAAAAAACATTGAATACAAATGATTTCCGCAAGATTATAATTTGAAATAAGTTTTGAGTTCCTGAACACCTTCTTTAGAAAAATAATTCACGTATTTTTTATCGTAAATTTTAAAAACAATATAGCTTGCCTTCTCATTAAAATAAATATCACCTATAATAATCTTTCCGTTTAACAAAGCATAATTATAATACAGCAAGGACTCTAATCCCGAGACTTCATTCACTGTAGAATCTTTAATGAATGCGTTAAATTTATCATACAGTCTTTTCGGTACATCTATATGTTTAAACTGCGTTGAATGATTTATGGAAAATAAATCAACCGAATCAATCAACTGAAAGAAAATAAGATGCGGCAATGGTTTATTTATAGCTTTTAACCTTACAGTTGTTTTTTTTACAGTTTTTGTAGATTTTGATTTAGGTTTAGTTTCTGCAAAAGAAAAATCATTCCAAAATAATATGTTTAACAACACAACTATTGGCATTAATCTTAAGATTGTAAATCGTAAATTGTACATCGCAACTGTTATTTATAAACTTTTTCTAATGCCTTATTTATTATATCACAAGATACGCGAATTTCATCTTCTGTAATAATTAGAGGCGGTGAAATCCGCATACAATTATCGGCAAATAAAAACCAATCCGTAACTAAGCCATTTTCCAGACAAACATCTATTACTTTTCTCAGATTATCAAAATTATCCAGATGCACAGCCATCATCAGACCACAATTCGTTATCTTTTTTATAGACTTATGTTGTAAGAACTGCAAAAATAAAGCCGCTTTTTCTTCAACATGCTGATATAACTTTTGTCCTTCAATTTCCTGTAAACAAGCCAATGAAGCAGCACAGCATATCGCATTTCCTCCAAAGGTGGTGATGTGTCCTAGTACAGGATTATTTGTCAGCACCTGCATTATTTCTTTACTGGCAATAAAACAACCCAAAGGCAATCCGCCGCCAAAACCTTTCGCAAGTAATAAAATATCCGGCATTACATTTTCTGTTTCAAAACGGAAAAAACTTCCTGTTCTGCCACAGCCTGTTTGTATTTCATCAAAGACTAATAAAGTACCCGTTTCATCACAACGATTTCTGACTGCCTGCAAATAATCTTTTGACGGAATAATAACACCTGCTTCTGCCTGCACCGGTTCTAAAAATATCGCGGCCGTTTTTTTTGTAATAAAATTTATATCGTCAAAATTATTATAACGGATTTGTCTTGTATCAGGTAGCAGTGGCCGGAATGCAGATTTAAAATATTCATCACCTAACAAACTCAAGGCGCCTTGCGTACTTCCATGATACGAATTGTAACAGGAAATAATTTGTGTTCTTCCTGTAAAACGTTTCGCTAATTTCATTGCGCCTTCCGTTGCTTCAGTACCCGAATTTGTAAAATAAACGGAGTTCAGATTCTGTGGCAATAAGTCAACTACATATTTCGCTAGTTGTACTTGCGGCGCTTGAATAAACTCCCCATAGACTAATGTGTGTGCATATTTCGTTGCCTGCGTTTGAATAGCTTTCACAATTCTTGGATGACAATGTCCAAGTGCGCTTACTCCAATTCCTGAAATTAAATCGATGTATTTCTTGCCAGAAGTATCGTATAAATAAATGCCTACTGCCTTCTCAATTTCTAATGCTAAGGGCGCATCTGATGTCTGAGCTACATGTTGTAAAAAAAGTTGTCGTTGAGAAAGCATATACAAAGATATTAAAATTGTCAACCTCGCAGGTTGACATTGACATTAAAATCTTCAATATCTGTTCAACCTGCGAGGTTGGAACAAGAAATTAGCTTTTGTACAGATGATAAATGGCAGGATAGACTAACTTTACTCTATTAAAAATTTAAAATGGCGGCACAAACAGATTTTAATATCATTATAACAGGAACAGGTTTTTCCGGAATCTGCGTTGGAATTCAACTGAAAAAAGCAGGTTTTCATAATTTTAAAATTATTGAAAAAGCAAATGAAGTTGGCGGCACCTGGCGCGACAATTCTTATCCGGGCGCTGCCTGTGATGTGAAATCAAATTTATACTCATTTTCATTTGAGCCAAATCCAAATTGGAGCAGACAATTCTCACTGCAGCCGGAAATTTTAGCCTACACCAAACATTGCGTAAAAAAATACGATTTAGAGAAACATATCATTTTTGACTGGGAACTTGTTTCTTCAAAATACAACGATGATACTGCAACCTGGCAAATCACCAATCAGCGCAAAGAAAAAATGACTACCAATGTTTTGGTTGTTGGAAACGGCCCTTTACACATTCCGAGTTTACCTGAAATTGATGGCATTGAAGATTATAAAGGTGCTGTTTTTCACTCCTCTAAATGGAATCATGAATATGATTTGAATGGAAAAAATGTTTGTGTAATCGGAACTGGTGCAAGTTCTATCCAGTTTGTTCCGGAAATTCAGCCGCAGGTAAGAAATTTATATTTAATGCAGCGCACAGCGCCCTGGATTTTGCCAAAACCGGATGGAGAATTTACGCCAACACAAAATTCGTTATATGAAAAAATTCCCTTCACACAGGAATTCAATCGTAACTTTATTTATTATTTGAATGAAGCACAGTTGATTGGATTTATGTATAATGACCGCATATTGAAGTTGGGTGAAATGATTGGAAAGCGTCATATCAAAAAATACATTAAAGATGAAACGCTGCAAAAAAAACTCATTCCAAATTATCGTTTAGGATGCAAACGCGTATTAATTTCCAATAATTATTATCCGGCAATTGCGCAACCAAATGTTGATGTGATTACAGACGAAATTTCTAAATTCACTAAGGACAGTGTAATTACCAATGATGGAAAATCGCGTAAAATTGATGCCCTTATTTGCGGCACCGGTTTTCATGTTGCAGATAGTTTTCAGTATTTTAATGTAACAGGCAAAAACGGCATCAAAATGCAGGAAGCGTTTGCAAATGGACCTGAGGCATATTATGGAACGGCGATAAATAATTTCCCGAATTTATTTATGATGCTTGGACCAAACACAGGATTAGGTCATAATTCCATGATTTACATGATAGAGTCGCAGACAAATTACATTGTAGATTGTGTGCAAAAAATGCTGAAACAAAATATTAAATCCATAGAAGTCAAACGTGAAGTGCAGGATAAATTTAATATTGAAATTCAGAAAAAACTGGTTGGCACTATCTGGCAATCCGGTTGTAAAAGCTGGTATCTTACTGAAGAAGGCAAAAATCATACGGTCTGGCCCGGATTCACGTTAGAATTCAGAAACAGAACTAAAACAATCAATCTGAATGATTATAATTTAGAGAAAATTGCTGTCAATAAAAGAGAGCCTGAATTGGTATAATGCATTATTTTACCGTAAGATTTTTTATACCATCTGGTTTGATTAGTACAATCATGCCGTTATATACTTTGCTCATTTGAGAATATTCTAAAGGTAAAATTAATTTTCCTGTTTTATCTGCTAATCCTGCTTTTCCATTTTT
>JAYVPA010000185.1:0-4002 GCA_043757615.1 Sphingobacteriales bacterium
GTTTTAGATCCGAGAATCAGAATCGGAGGGAAATAATTTCAATGATAAATGCTAGATGTTTAATGTTAATAGATAAGAATACAAATGCAATCAGGTCACACTATTTATCATTCATCATTAAACATTAAACATTAAGATGTTAATCTTCTTAGTAGGTTTTATGGGTTGCGGCAAATCGTATGTCGGGCGAAACTTAGCACCTTTGCTTGGGTTTGACTACATTGATGCAGATAAATTCATAGAAGAAAAAGAAGGGCTGACTGTGAAAGAAATCTTTGAACAAAAAGGGGAAGATTATTTCAGGCAATTAGAAAAAGATTTTATTCTTGGTGTAGAAGCTGAACAAAACTTAGTCATCAGTACAGGCGGTGGTGCGCCATGTTTTTTTGCCAATATGAATGTGATGAATGAAAAAGGCCTGACTATTTACCTGAACAGAAATAAAGAGAAAACAATCTGGCGTTTATTAAAAGGACAATACAAACGACCTTTAATCGCGAACTTATCTCCTGCTGAATTAGAAAAATTTTATGATGAACGTTTAGAAAGCAGGAAACCTTTTTATGAAAAAGCAATGTTGCATGTTGGCGACGCGGATGTTGAAGAAATCAAAGACCTGATATTAAAAGGAAGCTGATAATCTTATTACACACAACAATAAGCAGCTGAAAATTGTTATTTGTAATTGGTTGCTGCATTTTCATCGGAAATTAGTAGAATTATCAAATACTTTGCGCAATTTTATTGAACTGCATATGAAATACCTTTTTGCTTTATTTATTCTTTTACAATGCTGCAAGGTTGTTGATGCTAATGACAGTCTTAGATTGTTGGAAAATGAAAAAGTTGCGTTACAATGCAAATTAGATTTAATTTTACACGCTACCCATTCTTTGTCTTTGTCTTATTATGCCATTAATGAAGATGAAGTTGGATTAAGATATACAGCAGCATTATGTTATAAAGCACAACAAGGAGTCAAAGTAAAAATAATCATTGAAAAGAGCAGATCAAAAATTACTAAAAGCTTTGTACGGCTTTGCAAGGATTATGGAATAGAAATAAAATATTACAACACCTTTAATTTTATAAAAGGCATAAAGAACTTTTCATGGCTGCATGATAAACTGCTTGTTATTGATTCTTCATATACCATATTAGGCGGCAGAAATCTGAACGACAAATATTATCCGAACAAACAGAAAAGAACGGAGCTGGATGATGTGGAGACATTGATAAAAGGGCAAGCCGGTGCCGATGCACACAAATATATCAACCACTTATTTACTTCACAATTTGCAAGTGATGTATCAGTTCCCAGGAAAGAAGTTGACCCCGTAAGGTATAAGAAATTAAAAAAAACAATTGACAGTAACATCGTTGAGCTAAGAAAAATTACAGCGAAAGACTGGGATTCATTACTGTTTCCGGTGAGTAATGTCAAATTCATAAATGACAATTACAGTAAGTGGCCAAAGACGAAACGAATTTCAGATACTATCTTATCAAGCATAAAAAATACGAAGAAAAGTTTTGTTGCAGTTAGTCCATATCTGATTCCACCTCTCCGCTTTATGAAGCAATTAAAAAAGGCAAACAAACGCGGTGTTAAAATTACACTCATAAGCAATTCGCCACAAGTGAGTGATGCGAAAATTATTGCTGCTGCCTATATGAATGACCGCAGAAAATATCTGAAACGAAATATAAAAGTGTATGAATACAACGGACCGAAAATGGTGCATGATAAAATATTTTTAATTGACGATAGTATTGCGATAGTTGGTAGCTATAATTTTGACAATATCAGTTACAGAATGAATTCAGAAGTAATTGCTACCATAAAAGATGCGGCATTCGGAAAAAAATTGCAACAACACATTGCAATACGTTTAGAAAAATGTACAGAAATAAAAAACAAACGCGATAGAAATCCTGCATGTGATAAAAAGACAATCAGGCGTGCAAAAGCAAGTCAGTTCTTATTACGGATATTCCCTTTTATCAGAAGATTTTTATAATTATTATATACTAATTTTCTTGCCTAAGAAATGAGGCTTTGTATGGAAAACATACAAATCCATAAACAATAAAACACGTGCTGCATGCTCTCTGAAGAAAGTATACAAGCCACTCCTGAAACTTACATCATTTGCATTAAATGCAACAGCGTCTAACCCATATTTTTGCGCAATAAACAAGGCTCGTTCATTATGAAATTTTTGGGAGATAATAGTCACTTTCTTTTGCCCGAAAATTTTACGGCAGCGTATAACTGAATCATGTGTCCTGAAGCCTGCAAAATCACAAACCATACAGGAATCAGGAACGCCCAATGCAATAAAGGCATCCAGAAAATCCTGCGGTTCGTTGTAACCGTGCCAGCCATTATCGCCCGAAATCAAAATCCTGTCTATCTTTTTAGCTTTCCATAATTTATAAGCAGCTTCCAGTCTGAATTGCCAGAATGGATTAATGGTTACGTGATCATCCATTGTTTTGCAGGTGCCTAATAACAAACCCACTCTGTTGAATGAAATTTCAGAAACATCTGTGAATGTTTTACCTTCTGCGTTTTGTTCTACTTTGTAAGAGCAATAAAATGTAAGCAAAAGCAATACAATTGTTATTGGGATATAAATCCTGAAAAAAAGTTTTTTAGTAAATAGTTTTTTCATTTTCTACTGGGTTAGTAACTAGGGAAGAGTAAAAAGTGATTAAGGAAT
Organism: Sphingobacteriales bacterium; assembly: GCA_043757615.1. Taxonomy (GTDB): domain Bacteria; phylum Bacteroidota; class Bacteroidia; order Chitinophagales; family JADIYW01; genus JADJSS01. The sequence goes on from JAYVPA010000185.1 coordinate 2,727, forward strand.
ATCCCTATTCACTTTTTTCTAATGCCTAGTCACTACAATTTTATTTTATAAAAGTATTTCAACTGCAAATCTAAAGGAAGAGATGCATAATTGAAGAAATTATCTTTGTAAGGTACTTTGTTTTTTTCGAGCAACTGCACCATATTAAAACCGGTAGCTCCGACATAAAATCTTTTGTCATCCAGATCAGAGTAATACTTACTATCAGGTCGCTGCCTTTCAGTAAACGAGAAAGACTTGTCATACATCGGATCATTTTTTACCAGATAATCCGGTTGAGGTATATTCATAAAATTATCTTTCAGTTGTTTTTCCATCATCAGGCAAGTTCCTTCTAATTTTTCCCAGAAACTTTCAGGTGTGACTACATAAAATTTCTTCATTTTATAATAATCTTTATTACGTTTTGCGCGTAATTTTAAAAACTGTGTAAATAATTTTTTCTCTTGCTCAAACGACTTAGCTTCTATCGCTTGTTTAAGCAAATCATTTTCTCTCATCAATGTATCTTTGTAAGCTTGATTTGCCCGATAAATACCTTGCAAGCTATCCATATCTATCATCTTATTTTCCTGATAGAGTCGCAATACATACGTTAAGACAGCCTCGTTCGAATATTGATACTGATGAAATAGTTCATGCATCAGCGCTACAGACCATATTTGGGTGCTGTTAGTATCCGGTTTTTCTTTTTTCGTTAATTCAGGTGAACTGCAAAATAATACCGGTCTCTTATAGTTAATATAAACTTTCGATTTCGGAGTAAACTGGAATTGCGTTTCCATTACATATATGCCGCTGTCAAAAGGCATTCTCAGTTTCCACATATTCCAATCGTATGGATTTTCCACAATTGCGTAACTGCTTACTTTCTCTTTCATTTCTGGCAAGGGATTGATAAAATATGTTGCCGAATCTACAAAATATGAAATCGTACCGGGAAACTCATTTGCAGCGAAATCTTTCCAAAAAAAGTTGCCGACATATTTTTTAATCTGTCGGATATATTCAAACCGTTCAGCAATTAATGTTTCTTCTTGTGTGGGTTTTAGAATTTGTGCTTTCGTGTCAATAGTGACAATCAATAATAGCAACAGCAATGTAAAGGTAGCTTTCGTTTTCATATGCTAAATTTTTGTTTCATTATGTTATGGCTTTTAAATTAATACGGCCCTAATCGTTAAACAAATACTATATGTATATGTTCATGCAATCCTTAGTACAAATTAGTCCGATTAGAATAAATAGGCACTTTCTGCTACACCATTATTTATTT
>JAYVPA010000186.1:0-3972 GCA_043757615.1 Sphingobacteriales bacterium
AATACAACACTGAAAGAAGACGAAACCGTAAAATATTTTTCAACAGGAAATCTCGCAAATTTTACAACAACTCTTTCTGATGCTCAGTTTTCTCTGGTAAAAGATTTAATCTATAAAGTACCGACAGCACTGACAAAAACGAACAGAACACTTTTTATAGATTTGAATGCATCCAATCCGAATTTATGGTATGCAGAAATAAAACTGAACGGGCGTGTATTCACCTGGACATTCGATAATTCAGCTAGCAGCACTCCTTCTTACCTGAAACCCTTTGCAGAGGAAATTATAAAGGCTTCTTTAGCGACACACTAAGTCGAATTTAACATTTAACAAATATTCACACTCTTTTTATACCAGGCTTTTAAACCTTTAGTTAATAGTGAAGTCTATATTATAACTAAAAACAAAATCATCATGAAAAAAATTAGTATCACATCAAAAATGCTGTTTATTATCGCAGCACTGACATTCGGACTTACGTCTTGTAATAAAAATGTTACAGACAATACAGAAACCGCGGCTGCACAAAATTTTAATGTAGCAGAAGTTGAAGATGACAATACTCAAATCATGGCCGACCAGGCTGAGTCTGAAGGGGCTGTTAATCTTCGTACCTCACCAGTTGATAATTCGACAGTAGATTTAATTACCGGCTGTGCGGTAGTTACAAGAGATACAGTATCATCTCCCAGAGTAATTACAATTGATTTCGGAACAGGATGTACAAATGCTAACGGCATTATCCGGAAGGGAAAAATTATAGCTACTTACACAGGAAGATATAAAGAAACAGGAACTGTGGTTCATATTGTTTCTGAAAACTATTATGTGAACAGTAACAAAGTAGATATCAACAGAACAGTAACAAATCAGGGACCGAATGACGACGGAAATTTGGTTTTTGGAATCCATGCAGTACGTACGGTAACGTTTTCTGATGGAACAACCAGCAGCAGTACTGTTGACAAAACACGTGAATGGATAACAGGTGCTTCAACACCTAGAACTTTCTCTGATGATGTATACAAAGTAAACGGTACAGGGACACATACATCCAGAAGAGGGATTGTATATGATGCATCTACCATAACAGCATTGATAAGAAAAGTAAGCTGCCATGAATTTGTAAGCGGACAGGTAAAAATTATACGTCATGGTGCAACCGAAAGATTTGGAATTATTGATTTCGGAACAGGTGATTGTGATGATGCTGCAACAGTAACATTAGATAACGGCAGATCATTTACAATTGATTTAAGACATTAACAGAACAAATAGTTTTTATATAATAGTGAATGGCTAAACATAAATGTTTAGCCATTTCAAATTAAAACACGCTATGAAAAAAATTATTAGTACAATAAGTATTTAGTAAAAATATGTTGGAATATTATCAGGCAATCGAATTCTCCCCTGTTGCCGGAAACGTTTTTTATTCACATACGCAGGAACTGCTTTCAAAATAAATTTGGATGTTTTTGGTTGCTTAAACAACAAATTGTATACTAGCGTAAACGCCAAGAGAAATAAAATAAACATTTGGGTATAGGTTTTTATGTAGGCTAAAGTTGCATTAAAAAAATGAAAAGCGCAATAGGCAAATACAAAAAAAATAAAAAAAATTATTTCAGCACCTTTTTCATCCTGTAATGAGGTATCCCAACTTCAATAAATAAGTTACCGACAATATGATAATTTAGTCTTAGATAGAAATATTTTGCTGTTTCCCGTGCATGCAATTCAATAATACTAAAGCTATGCTCTTTTGCATATTGCTCAGAAAAAAGAACCAGCTGCTTGCCTATTCCGGAATGCTGATGAGTTGCCTCTACTGCGACCTGCCGCATTTTTAATATCTTACTATCTTCTTTTTTTAACACCAGTACACCTAAGACAGTATTTTCTTCTAGTGCAACAATATGTATCTCCTCCTTCTCATCAGCAAGCTGCTGAGGCGTATACTGCAATCCTAAAGGTTCACGCAACACTTTATAGCGAACTTCTAAAGATTTTTTTTGTAAATCAGAATTATATTCAACTATCTGTATTTCAATATTTTCCATAATAATATACTAAAATACAAAAAATATTTTTCACTATTCAATAAACTTTTTTTAGATTAAGTTTGGTTTATAATATAAACTACTTTATATTTGCAAATAATTTATAAAACAATGGAAGAGAAAAACATCACAGAACAAGAAAGCTTAGCCATCATTCAGGAAATGATTAGCAAATCGAAACAGCAATTAATAGACAGAAGCAAATACTTTTTTATGTGGGGTATTGCTGTATCTGTTTGTGCATTGGTGCAATATTTTTTATTGAAAAGTGCAGCGCCGAATTCTGATCCTTATCACTCCAGCAGGGTTTGGTTACTAATGCCTGTTTTAGCAATCATACATATAGCAATTGCATACAACGACAGAAAGAAAGTTAAAGTTCTTTCATACAATACAAACGCAATTGGCTCTCTATGGATGGCATTAGGAATCGCATTTTTTATTCTTGCATTTATTGCTAATAAGAATACAGTGGACATGCTTCCATTTTTGATCTTGTTTTATGGAATCGGTAATTTTGTTTCCGGAAGAATTTTACAATTCAAACCATCTATTTATGGGGGAATCGCTTGTTTTATATTAAGTGTTATAGTTAACTATATTGACGGTCCTGAAAAATTATTGATATTGGCATTATCTGTAATAATAGCTTACATTATTCCCGGGATTTTATTAAAAAGAGAATTTAATAACCAGCAAAAATAAACATCATGAAGAATTTTGCTGTATTAGATCCATTATTACATTCACAATTAAGACTGGCTATTATGTCCTTATTAGTGAGTGTGAAAGAAGCCGATTTTTCTTACATACAGGAAGCTACAAATTCTACGAACGGAAATTTAAGTGTACAGATCACTAAATTAAAAGATGCAGAATATATAGACGTTACAAAAGCTTTTGAAAATAATTATCCGAAAACAACCTGTAAGATCACAAAGAAAGGAACTAAAGCATTTGAAAAATATGTTAATGACATCAAATCCTATTTAACAGTAAATAAAATTTAAATTAATCACTTAAAAATTAAAACAAATGGAAAACAGAGACGAAAAATTATGGCAGCTTGCTTCACAAAGAGCAGGATTTAAAGGAAAAGTAATCAGCTACATTGCCGCAAACATTTTCTTCTGGGCTATCTGGTTTTTTACTTCCAGAAATAATGAACACATGCATATGATGAATGACTATTTTATTCCATGGCCGGCATGGATCACTATAGGCTGGGGTTTTGGATTGATCATGAGATATGTTCGTATTTTCCATACAAATTCAGCTGATCAGATTCAGAAAGAATATGATAAACTCAAAAGGTAATCAATAAATATACTGTCATTTCGTCCTGCCTGTCGGCAGACAGTCTAAAAGGTGATTTCATAAAAATAAATGAGATTCCACATTCGTGAGAATAATCAAAAATAAAAGTACTATGATAAAGCAATACAAATACGTTATTCTCAATTCAACCTTATTATTTGTTATTGCCACTATTTTAGAAATGATGTTACATGAATGCGGTCATTTTGTGACTGCATTCTTATTACATGCTCAAAACCTTTCGCTGCATCACAATTATGTGAATTATAAAGATGACAATCTTACAACATCTTTAAAAATTCAAATACTGAATTTGAATTTTTAAATTCGGTACAACCCACCTTATTTATTTTCACAATTATTATAATTATCATAAACAGGTTTTTAGTAAACGGCATTCACATAAATTAATTTAAATAAAAATCATGCAAAATTTATTCAATGTTCTGTTAGCACTACACATTACAGGCGGTGCTGTTGGTTTATTTACAGGAACTATAAATATCATCAGAAGAAAAGGTGATAAAAAACACAAACTTATCGGAAAGTTTTTTCTGTACGGAATGCTGACTGCCGGAATTTCATCTTT
>JAYVPA010000187.1:0-14993 GCA_043757615.1 Sphingobacteriales bacterium
TAATTATTTTGTTGTCTCTGCGCCCATATCTTTACCCATTTTTTCATAGACAATATCATTGGGTTCCCACAGTTCCACTTTGTTTCCTTCCAGGTCCATGATGTGCACAAACTTTCCGTAATCATAGGTTTCGATGGTGTCGGCAATCGTTACGCCTTCTGTTTTAAGTACAGTCACCAGTTTTTGCAGGTCCGCAACGCGGTAATTGATCATAAAATCTTTATCAAAATAGTTGCTTGAATCTTTGAACGGGCTCCATTGCGTAAATCCTTTTTTAGTGGAATCTGCGCCTTGTCTCCACTCAAAAACTGCTCCGTATGTGTTGGTGTTTAGTCCGAGGTGGGCTTTGTACCATTCTCTCATTTTGCGCGGACTTTTACATTTAAAAAAGATACCGCCGATGCCTGTTACTCTTTTCAATTCAGCCGACTCGCTTTTATTTGTCATAACAGATTTGAATGCAAAGCCCATGCAGAATGACAGGCTGACTAATAGCATAATGGATGCAGTTTTTTTCATAGATACTAAGTTACAAGATTATTTGTTATGTGTGTAAATAGAAAGTGCAGGATTCAAAGTTTCTCTTGGAAGATGCTGTCTCGTGAGTATTTATATAACTCTATCAAGAAGAAGTTGCTTGGCGAACGTCTTAGACTTCGCCGCATAGTTTTTTAAGTTTGCAGCTTAACTTTCAACCAGTCACAAAACTTAATTGCACTAAACATTCTTTATTATAGAAATAGCGCGCGCTTGAGTAAATGAAATCTTCTTCATTTTCTACAATTCCGGCTCTCACAGGATTTTGATGAATATAATCCGTTTTTTGTCGTAAAAAATAATCACTGCTGATTTCTATGGCATGATAATCTTGCTGCCATAACTGATAAGTCGTGTTGTTTGAATTCCTGTTGCCTGCATATGCCATTTTTGCCAATAACCATTCGCGACGACTTTCCGTTTCTGTTTGTATCTTTTCAATAATTTGCTTAGCAGTAAATTTTTTAAAGTCACGGATTATATTACTTATAGGCTCTTTATTAGAACTTATGATAAAATGCAAATGATTCGACATAATTACAAAAGCATATATTTCTAAGCCTTTATTTTGGATGCAATAATTCATGCTGTCCACTAAAATGTCTTTATAAATTTTTCTTGTAAAGATGTCAATCCAGTCAATAGTTGTGATGGTGCAGTAATAGAGTGCATCTTGATCTTTTATTCTGTATGCTTCTGCCATGAATGATGTCTATCTGTAAAGTTACAAACTTTATTTACAATGCGGTCTGCCTTACTGGGGCACAAAAACAGTGCTCGGCGAAGTTTGCAACTTCGCTGCTTATTTATAACAAAATATAAAGTTTAAAAACTTTTCCTACAATGCGGCGAAGTCGAAGACGTTCGCCGAGCTGCAGAGCATACTTCGCCTATCTTGGTGATTGATTTTGAATCTTTCTGCTAAAATACTACCTTAGTTAGTATAAATTATAGAACGTAGTTCTTTTGTAACTGAAAACTAGGAATTTCACACAAAGAAAAAGGGAACTAATGTACTCACCGCACGGCGTGGAGTTGTTAGTTGTTTGTTTTAGGGTATTCTAGTACCTCAGTTATGGCGAACTTTCAGTTCCACGTTTCTATTTGTATAATCTCTCATTTGGAACTTAGTGAGGCAAACCATATGAACATGAGAAAGATATCATTTTCAATTTTGTTAATTCTATTTATAAACAACATTAAAGCAGAGGAGTTTCTAGATGAAACATACATCTGGACAGAAGATGAAATGATGTACTACATCAAGGAAAGTACGATTGATAAGGTTAGCGAAGGTGTCTATAATTTTATATTATATGTTTATCCTACCGAGAACGGCAGATTAAATTTACCACAAAAAAAATCTTACTCAGATTACTGTATGGAAAGACAACTATTCTATATAGACTTAAACACACATAAAATGAGGCTTACCAAATTTACATATTATAGCAACAAGGGATTAGTGCTCTATACCTATAATTATGATGAAGTCCTTTTCCCACTGCTAAAGGTTGTACCTAATTCAATGAGTGAAAAAATATATGAATTTGTAAATAAATTCATTAAATCTAAGGAAAAACCGACTGAGATAACAACAGATATTTATACTAATACTTACCCGGAATGGTCATATATAGGTGCTTCAGCTGGTGATAATGGTGATATGTGGTATACAAAAACGTCTTCAATAAAAGAGGTTAAGTATGGAAGTTTTGGTGAAACTAAATGCTGGGTAAAGGTTGTTCCAATTAATGAATTAAGCCTTAAAAATCAGAGACAAAAAATGTATAGTACTTACAAAAATGTAAAGTTTTTAAAATATGCATACACACTTTACTTTTATAAATTTAGGTGTGATAATGAACAAATTGCCTTAGTTAATACCATTGATTATGATACAGGCGGGAATAGTATTAATAGCACAGGAGAATCTTATAATAGTTATGAAGATATAGCACCAGATACAATTGCAGAAAAGGTATCTAATTTTATATGCGATTATGTGAAAATAAATAGGAACAAATGAGAAAAACAGTATTAGTATTTATTCTATTGGCAAACATTGTATTTTCTAATAATTGTGATGTAAGTTTCAGTACGTACAGTCAAGCGGTAAAATACGTTCAATCGCATTCATTCAAATTAACAGATGAAATAGATTGTAATCGAAGCAGTTGGATAAGGTCTGCAAAATACTATTCATGTGACGGAGAAACAGGGTTCATGATATTCACAACAGATACTTATATCTATATCCATAAAGAATTACCTATTGACATTTGGGATGAATGGAAGGAAGCATCAAGTTTAGGAAGTTTCTATAATGAGAATATCAAGCATCGGTATCATATGTATCTTTTAAATTAAAATAATCTAATTTAGCCTCATGCGAAAATCATAAAATTAGATTTGCCAACACGTATATAATTTCCTGAATGCACCAACCGATAATTGAAATAATCTTTCCGCCCCATTACAGCCTTTCTGATACTGTTCGGATCTCTCACGGTGTTCGAGATGGCGGTGTTCATTTACGGAATGACGGTTCTCTTTTTCGTTTTACATATTTACTTTTCGTAAGACAATAATCTTTCTCGCGCCATTATACGAATGGTATTCACCGCGGTACATAGCATCGGCGCCCACAGGGCCAACATTAAATGTACCTAAGGAAACCGCCCTGCATAAGTAATAGTATTTATTGATCTTCGGCGAAGCAGTAACAATCAGGTTCATTCTGTCATCGCGTACATCTTTGTAATCCGGCTGCGCAGTATTTTTCAGCCATTCCAGCTGCGGTATTTCCGTAATGCGCGCATTCTCAATTTCAAAACCTGCCGGTAATAAATCGGTAATCGCTACATTCGGAACATCAATACCGTTCGTACTTCGTATGGAAATTTCCACTACCACCAGGTCATTCTGGAAGAACATATTGTTGTATATTTTTCCGTTCCTGTCTTTGTAGGTTCTGCGCACTTCCAGGAAATTATCTTCTTCCTTATTCGTGCCCACCGTGGGTATGCCTTCCATTTCCCAGAAGTAAAATAATTTGCCCGTGCCTGCAGAAGCAATACTCACGGCATTATTTGCAATCAGTTTATTCGGAATCACCACATCTTTTTTGCCGTCATAATTTGCAATCACTTTTCCGTTAGAAGAAATCGTTGCCGTCACATTTCCTTTGTTGGCAGCTTTGGCAATTTTTCCCATCGCTAAAAAACCAAACACATTTTCCTGTGTGTTCAGGTAGGGCTTGCTTATCAGGGTTTGCGCCACTTGTTTTGCCATATAATTTATCTGCGTGTTTTGCGGATCGGTTTCCAGCAAGGTGTTCAGCACTAAAGCCATGTCGCGGAAATCAGAATAGAAGTTGCCGTTGAACGCAGGTTCTGTTTTTTCGCTTACATATCCTTTCGGCAGCATCGCATAGAATTTCTTTTTATCACCTTTCAGCGCGAACGATGCAGCAACCAGATATTTACCGCTTTGTGTCAGTATTTCAGGATTTGATTTGTAGTAATTCAGCTCGGAAGTTTTTGCTTCATCCGCCAATGCCAGCACATACAAACTGTAGGGCACTTCTTCCGTTACAAATTCTTTTTTTGTACCGTCACTGTATGTCATCACCTGCATTGATTTTGTTTTCAGTTTGCCGTTCATGTAGTCATACATTTTGTTCAGCGTTTTATCATTGACATAATAACCTGCTTTCTGCGCTTCGAGTAAGAAATGCGCCGCGTAAATAGTTCCCCACCACGATTCGTAACCGCCGCCTTGCCAGTACGACAAAGCGCCATTGGACAACTGCATGGATTGTAATTTATCAATCGCCGCCTGTACATTATTGACCGCACTTTTATTGTTGTACCCCGAGCCGATTAAGTTCTTCGCCAAATCAGAAAAATAGATTTGCGGGAAGGCAGTTGAAACAGTTTGCTCTACGCAGCCATACGGATAATTGACTAAGTAACTTAGATTTTTACCAAATTGCACCAACGGAGAATTGCTGATGATTAATTTCTTTGAAGAAGATAACATCGGCACCGCAGCATTAAATGTAATGGTGTTTTTATTTCCGGCTGCAAGATTTCCCGAACCTGAAAATTTCTGGAAGGTTGCGTTTGGTCGTGCTGTGATATAAGTAGTGTCGGTGAATTTCTCCTTCATCGCCTGTACGGTAATCACTATTTTTCCTTCACCTGTCATATTTTTCGTCAGCACGCCGAAGTCCAGTTGTTTCTCGCTGTTTGGTTCAATCTCTGTAGTGACAGACCCGTTTACTTTATTTTGCATCACACCTTCTGATGTAACCGTAACAATTGCCTGCGCTTTTGTTTTTGTCGTGTTGCTGACAGTTACAGGAACATTGAGTTCATCATTAGGAGAAACAAAACGCGGTATGCCTGCGCTGATAACAATCGGGTCGGCAACTTTTATATTTTTATCTGCTGCGCCGAATTTCTTGCCGTCATACGCAACTGCCATCACGCGCAGACTGCCCGAGAATTGCGGAATGTCGAACGTGAATTCTGCATTGCCGAAAGTATTGGTGTGAATAATTCCGCTCCACACAGAAACGAGTTTCACGCGTTTATTTGTCAACGGATTTACACGTTTGGAGATATCGTCGAAGCCACCACCGAGCGATGTGATTTCAGGAAATAAATATGGATAGATGTTATACATATCTACTTCGAGCGCACGTTTTGCATAAAAGTAATTATATGGATTCGGCGATTTCTGGTCTTTCAAGGCAAGAATTCCTTCGTCCACTACAGCGATTGTCATTTCACAATTTGCTTTCGATTTAATCTTGATGGTTTGTTTGGTTTTACTGCGTGTTTCGCTCACACATTGTAAATCAACCGGAATTTTATTATCGGGATTTTCTACCATGATGGGAGCGAAGCCGTATGCAACAGTTAGCGGCATGCCATCGTTTACATTTGGTTTTATCAGTGTCGCAGTGACATATACATTCGGTACATGTTTGTCTTCTAAATTGATATTGAACGATGCAGTTTTATTATCCGATTTTATATAAAAATGTTCCAATACTTTATCACGTTCAACAGTTACTAGTATTTTTCCGTCGAATGGTAATTTCAACAACACCTTTGCTTTATCACCACAAAGGTATTTTTCTTTATCAACGGTGATATCAATCTTGCCTTCGTTGTTGACTTCGAACGATGAAGAATAGGTATCACCCCAACCGTATGCATAGAAATAATAAGACACATAACTGTCGCTGTTGACGGCAGAAATACGGAATTCATAATCGCCGCTTTCCTGCGCGTTGAATGAATAGTAAGAACCCGCACCGCGAAGCGTAATATTTTTATTGTTGATGATTTCTTCTTTTTTCTGCGAAACATATTTTAGCTGTCCGTCAGATTTTTGCAGGATGGTTTCCCATTTTCTGCGAATTATTTTTACGTTGGCTGTTTGTGTTGTCAATGCTTTTCCGTTTTTGTCTACGGCAATTACAGGAATTTTAATCAACTGTTTGGTACTGAAAAAATCTTCATCTGTTTTTACACCATAAAATACATCCTGTGTATATACATTGAATGTTTTCACACGATTCACCGGTCTGCCTGTTTCATCAAAGACAGTAGTTAAGATGCGCCCTTCCAGCAAACCTGTTTCTTTAAATTCTGCAGGAATATCAAATGATTCAAAACCATTTCCGTTTGCATCTGTGATGCCGTTTCTAACCGTTGTAAGATATTCAGCAGATTTGCTGACATTGAAATTGTATCGTTCAAATTCTTTAGAAGAGAAGCTGTTTTTTTCTAAAGAAAAATTTACTTCATAATTTCTGTTGGCAGCCGGCGGTCCGAAATAATTGGTGGCGTTAAAAGATGCACCGACTTTTTCCAACGGTTTGTAATCTTCTTTATCTGTTTTTAAATCCACTTTTATCCTGTCAGGCATGAATTCTTCCACCATAATATTTTTGGAACTCAATAATACATCGTTGCCAGTCAAAACCTGAAACGTATAAACTCCTGTTGGTGAACTTGATGTTAAGGGCAGCGTAATTTCAAACGCACCTTGTGTGTTCAATACATTTTTGTAGGTTTGCAGCTCTTTACCTGATGGTAGTAAAACCCTTGATTTTACTGGCATTTCACCAGGTAGGTTCCATTCATTCGTCCGTACGACGGTATTCAAATGCACGGTTTCTCCGGGACGGTAAATATCACGTTCCGCATAAATATAAGCATCGTAATTAGATGCATTTAAACGTTTTCCTCCAACATCAAAACGTGTATTGTCGACCAAAGTAGAATTGTACAACACATAATTAAAATCACTGTCTTCCGTAACAGCGGTAATCATACCTACTTTGAAATCTTTGTAGGCATCCGGAATTTTATAGGTAGCATAACCGTCTTTATCTGTTTTTACTTTTCCCAGTTCCTGGTTGCTTGAACTGATAACAGCGACTTCAACATTTTTCAACGGTTCTGTATTCAGGATAGAATTTGCAAAAACATGTACTGCATCTTTGTCTTGTTTTACAATCAATCCGATATCCGACAAAGAAATAATTTTAGAATCCTGCAGCCATACTCTTTCGTTGTCTTCCACTTTCACCACATAGATTCCTTTAAACTCTTTAAATTTATCCGTAAAATCTATGTTCAGTAATTTCGCATGACCGTAATCTTTTAAATCGCTTGCTTTATATTTTTTCTCAAAAATAAGTTCGCCGGTACTTTCGGTATTGTAATATTGATAATCGTGGTACGTGTAATCATCTGTTTCTTTATTATAATCATCCTGGTATCCATAATCATTTCCTTTTTCCTTAAACGCAAAAATATTATTCCGGAACACTTTATATACACTGACTTTTACTTTATCCGTTTTTGTCATCAAAATAGAAACGTTTTTGCTTCCTTTGGAACCGAGGTATTCTGCTTTTGTATTTTCAAATTTTATCTGCGGTGCAATTTCACCGAAAGAAATATCTTCCGATACATCGGATGATAATCTTCCGCCAAAAATTCCAACAATACCTTCTGTTACGTTTACTTCGTATTGCTGGTCGGGCGCAAATTCTTCACTGGAAATAGTAATTCCTTTTTCGTCGGCAGTTGCTGTGAAATTTACTGCCGGCTCTACCTGTATAGCCTGTTTTAACCCGGATGCGGAGACAGGTTGTGAAGTACCAATGAATACAGTGCCTGCAATACCATTGTGGACGGTTTCAATATCACGTAGTTCCAGTTTTTGCACGGCAGGAACAGAAGATTTTTCAGTAAACTGTTCCTCTTTCATGCTTTTTCCAATCTTCTTCAACACCACTTTTATTTTTGCCGTTTCATTCGTCGCTTTCGGGCTTTGAAAAACAATAGATAAAACTTTTGAAGGTCGTGTATTTATAATTTTAAAATCGGCTTTTTCGCCGTTAACGGTTGCTTCCAGTAAATCTGCGGCTTTTTTTGGATTGATGGGTATGTTGAATTTTACATCTGTCTGTAATTCTATTTTTGTTTTATCATTATTGGAACGCCAGTAAGTATGCGAACCGATTAAGGTTAAGTAAGAAGTGTGAAATTCGTAAGTATTTTGTCCGTACAAACTCAATGCGGTGGGCGCATTCTTCGTCACCTTATCTGAAATGGTTACTTTGAAATCCGTTGCAGATGGAAATTCTTCTGAAGGCGAAAAAACTAATTCGCGTGCGGAAGTCCACTTACATTTTCCCGGCACATTCGGCGAAATTTTTATCAAATCATCGTCGACCCATCTATCCACCAAAGAATCATTTTTCAGGAGATCTTTGTTGAATGTAAATACTAAGTTTTGATTGTTTTCAATTTCATCTTCGAAATTGGTCATGACACATCTTACTGCGTTTTCGGGTGTGTATTTGTGGCAACTTGTTACTAAAAGAATGCTTGCTATTATAAACAAGGCTTTTTTAATGGTGTACATACAGTTTTTGGTATTTAAGAGTAATCTACAAATAATTTGAACTAAAAGTTCCAAATTATTTAAGAAAATTTTAACAAAGCAAAAAATAGTATAAATTATAAAAATTTTGATAATAAATGTTCGGGAAAACCGTTTTTACGCTTTTTTGTTATCTTGCATAATATTTTATAATTATGGATAAGAAGTTTTCAGATAAATATGGAAGTTGGGCAATCATCACCGGTGCCTCCAGCGGAATAGGTGTGGAATTTGCGCATCAGATTGCAGAAAAAGGATTAAATATTGTGTTAGTTGCACGAAGAAAACAATTGTTGAATAGTCTCGCAAATCAGCTAACAGAAAAATATCATATTGAGTGTAAAGTTGTGGAAGCGGATTTGAGTAAAGATGGTTTTCAATTTGATATTTTAGATGCAACAAAAGATTTGGAAGTTGGTTTGTTAGTGAATAATGCCGGTATGAATTGTGAAGGTCAGTTTTATCGCGGCAGTTTAGAACGTAATTTACAAATGCTGCAGTTAAATGCAAAAGCGCCGTTTATTCTGGCATATGAATTTGGTAAACAATTTATCAGCAGAGGAAAAGGCGGTATTGTTTTTACATCGAGTATTAGTGCATTTAATGCAAATCCGTATCTGTCGCATTATGCTGCAACGAAAGCATATATTTTATCCTTGGCAGAAAGTATGAATTACGAATTCAAAGATAAAAATGTAGATGTGCTCGCTGTATGCCCGGGCATGACGAAATCTGAAATGACAAAAGGTTTGAAAGAAGGCCCGATGCTGATGGAAGCGGCTCCTGTTGTAAAAGCAGCTTTAGATAATTTAGGTAAAGAAGCATATGTGGTTCCGGGTTTCTTAAATAAGGCACAAGTATTTATCGGCAGCCGATTATTAAACAGAGACAATGCAAAAAAATTATCGGGAGCGCTGCTGAAAAAGATGCTGCCTGCAACAAATAAAAAGAAAAAAGAAAGCTGAGATCACATGTCTCAAATCTTAACTCTCAAATCTCAAATCTGAAATGATTACATATATTATCATAGGAATAACAGTTATTACAAGTTTACTGGCATTCAATAATCAAAAATTGATGTCTAATTTTATTTTTAATCCGTTTGTAATCAACAGCAGAAAACAATACTATCGGTTTATAACTGCGGGCTTGATACATGCAGACATGTTTCATTTGTTTTTCAATATGTACGCATTGTATTTATTTGGTAGCATCGTAGAGACTGCATTAGAAGTCATTTTCCCGGGGTTAGGAATTATTTTGTATATCACTTTATATATTTCAGCGTTAATCATGAGTAGTACGTTTTCTTATTTTAAGAATAAAGAAAATCCACACTACAATGCACTAGGTGCATCCGGTGCAGTTTCCGCTATTATGTTTGCCAGTATCATTATAAATCCAACCATGAAATTAATGATTATGCCTATACCGTTTTTTATTCCATCATATATTGTCGGACCACTGTATTTAGTATATTCTTATTATATGGGGAGAAAAGGCATGGATAATATTGGGCACGATGCTCATTTTTTCGGGGCACTTTGGGGTGTGTTATTTATGGTATTGTTATGGCATGATGCCTTACGAAATTTTATTACACAGATTTTTTAGTAAATACGCACAGCTATGCGTATCTACATTACATTAAAAATAAACAATGATAGACTTACGTAGTGATACCGTTACAAAACCTTCTAAAGATATGCTGCAGGCAATGTTTACTGCTGAAGTAGGGGATGATGTGTTTAGTGAAGATGTAACGGTAAATCGTTTGGAAGAAAAAATTTCAAAATTATTTAATCACGAATCGGCCTTGTTTTGTCCAAGTGGTACGATGGCAAACCAGATTGCGGTAAAAGCACACACACAGCCGATGGATGAAATCATCCTGGATAAAACTGCTCATATTTATTATTATGAAACAGCAGCTTTTGCTTTTCATTCAGGCGTTTCCGTAAAACTGGTAGATGGAGATAAAGGAAGAATTACTGCCGAGCAAGTCACAGAAAATATACAACCAAATTTTGACTGGCTGCCGAAAACAAGTCTGGTTTGTCTTGAAAATACCAGCAACAAAGGAGGAGGAAGCTGTTATGAATTACAGACGATAAAAGAAATTAAAAAAGTTTGTGCTGAAAATAACCTGAAATTACATCTGGATGGTGCAAGAATTTTTAATGCAATTATTGCAAAGAAATATACAACACAGGAAATAGGTGAGCAGTTTGATTCTATTACTGTTTGTTTTTCTAAAGGATTGGGTGCACCGGTAGGTTCAGTATTAATTGGTAATAAAGAATTTATTCGTAAGGCACGCCGTGTGCGCAAAGCGTTTGGCGGCGGTATGCGGCAAGCTGGTTTTTTAGCAGCAGCGTGTTTATATGCACTGGAAAATAATGTGGAGCGACTGGTTATTGATCATCAGCATGCACAACAAATAGGAAAAGTATTAAGCAACCTGTCTTGGATAAAAAATGTACTGCCATGTGAAACAAACATTTTAATTTTTGAGATTGATGAAACAAAAACTTCTGTGGAGAATATTTTATCTTATCTGAAAAAGAATGAAATTTTATCGGTTCAGTTTGGCAAACATCAAATCCGAATGGTGCTGCATTTAGATGTTTCGCAGGAAATGACTGATAAAGTGTGCAGCGTGTTGTCTGCATTTAAATAAAATTATCGGATGCGTTTCGGTAAACTTTTTCTGAACGATTCAACATCAATCTGAATTTTTACATCTTCATTCCAGTACTGCACAAAATCTTCTTCCTGAATTTTTCGTTTCTGTCGCACAAGATTTTCATAAGAATTTTTTGTTAGTATTTGTTCCAGCCACAATGCATATTCAAATTCACCCGTCTGTATTTCTTGTTCATTTTCTTTAAGTTGACGATAAGTTTCTTTCAGCAACTCATTTCTGTTTTTTACCTCTTTCTTATCCTGCATGGTTCTGAAAAATTGCAGTAAAATCTGTTCAATCATTGTCGGATTTCCCTGGCGAATCGTGATGATTTCTTTTTCGAGAAAATTGAAAGAATACATGGCTGCATCTGTTTCTTTTTCATCAATATGTGCGAGCATTTGCAAAATGGTGAAATTGATTTTATTGTAAGAATCTATATTGTTCCAGAATTCCTGAATTTTGCGCATACAATAAAAGAAATTCTTGAAATCCTTTGCGCCGAGAAATATTTCCGCGCAGTTGCCGTAGAATTTCCATTTGCTCGTGTTGTCAATCTGTTCGGTGCTTTCCACCCATTTTATGATTTCCTTTGCAACTATTTTTCCTTCATTAAACCGTCCTGAAACATTGTAGAAAAATGATTGTAAAGAGGCCAGACTCCATTCCACTTTATATTTTATTTCAGTATCGTTTTGTATAATCTCTAAATACGATTTCTGAATTTTAATCCAGTGAATAGCATCGTCAAATTTATATAGATTAATTTCACTAAGACATAAATTATGAATGGCTGAAGGCAACTGAT
This sequence comes from Sphingobacteriales bacterium, assembly GCA_043757615.1. Taxonomy (GTDB): domain Bacteria; phylum Bacteroidota; class Bacteroidia; order Chitinophagales; family JADIYW01; genus JADJSS01. The sequence continues at coordinate 12,009 of JAYVPA010000187.1, forward strand.
ATGGATTGCTTGCATTGATAGACGGATTTTCGGTGTGCAATGCAATCAGTCTTTTACAATATAAATTCTGCTGTTTCTTTTCTCCGGTATGATTGTAATAAAAAACCAGGCTTTCAATCGCATAAATTTTTGCAATCGTGCAATCCGCATGCTGCAATAAATTCTCTATTTCCTTTTTGATATTGTCGTAAAATAATTTGTCCTTTTTTGTTTTAATATACCCAATTCTGTTTTTTGATTCCAGCAACTGCATCACTTTATGACGCGCCATTTGCGTATCCATAAAATTCTGAAATGCAATTGATTTTTCCAGCCATAATTTTTCCAGGTCAGCATCTGAATAACCGTGTAAACGGGTGGAAACAATAATTTTATTTTGATAAGAAAATAACAATGTCAGGAACTCAAAACGCTCGTAGTCATAAGCCATCTTCTTTGCTTTCTGCAGTTCACTGATGGCTTGTTCCCATAATGCTTTTTGGATTAGTACTTCAATATTTTGTACTCTTTCAATTAATAGATTGTCTATAGAATTTTCAGTTCTGTAATGTTTTAATACTTTTAAAATTAATTGATATAAATAATATTTTGTTTCAGCAAAGTGTTTTTGAACGTATTCGTCTTTTATCGTTTGTTTAATTTTCTTTTCATCATATTCATTTGCTTTTTCAATCGCATCATAAAGTTTTACATATTTTTGTTCCTTGGTATCCTTGGCAAAATAAATTTTAAAATATCGCTTCTCCGATTTATCTAAAGATTGAATCAATTCATATAGATGGTCTTTTTTTGACATAAAAATTACTAATTATTAAAAACTAATTTAGGTAAATTTAATAATTTCGTTTAAAGTAAAATTGTCATGCGTAAAAGAAGTTCTGTGTTTACATCAGTACTAATAGTTTTGTTGGCAGGTTATCTTTATGCAAGTAATAAAATAACGCGTTGTGCGGTTTAAATAATTTAGATAAAAAAATGTTGTGCATCATGTGTTTAGCATGATTTTCGTAATATAATAGTTTGATTACCAATTATATACAATGTATAACATCAAAACAAATTTCGATAAATTTTTTAATCTTTCCAAACTTTATATGAAAGCTTTTATCGTTGACCACTCCAATAATTTTCAATTTTATAGAAATAAACCTAAAATGAGTGATTGTGAAATCATTGCTTTAGCACTTTGTTCAGAAGCTCTTAGCATTGATTCTGAAAACTTATTCTGGAAGAAATTAACAGTAGAATATTCTACTGATTTTGTGCAATTGATTGACCGATCTAACTACAATAAACGAAGACGAAGATTACAATTTTTTATTGCTTTGTTAAATGAAAAACTAGCACACCAGTTTAACGAATTTGAAGATGTATTTATAGTAGATTCCATACCTATTCCAATCGTACAATTGGCAAGAAAAAAGAGTTCTAAAATCTGTAAAGTTGATTTTGAGACATCACCTGATAAGGGTTATTCTGCGGTATGTAAATCCTATTATTTTGGTTATAAATTACATTTATCCACTACACTCAAATGGCACGTTTATGTCAATGGATATTAGCAAAGCAAGTGTACACGACTCTCATTTTTTAAACATTATAAAACAGAGTGGTATGACGAACGCAACACTACTTGGCGATAAAGGCTATCTTTCTGCACAGCATCAATTAGACTTATTTGAATCTTGTAATATCAAACTCAACACACCAATGAGAAATAATCAAAAAGAGTATGAAAAATATCCGTTCATGTTTAGAAAATGTAGAAAAAGAATTGAAACCATTTTTTCACAACTTTGCGATCAATTTATGCTAAAAAGGAACTATTCAAAATCATTCAATGGTTTGGCCACAAGATTAAAATCTAAACTCTGTGCTTTAACTGCTTTACAACTCATAAATAAACTAAGCAATAATTTCCAATTAATCATCTTAAATTTGTCCAAACTTAAACCGCACAACGCGTTAATAAGTATATAGAAATTATGAATAATGGCTAATGGTTAAGCATATAGCTTACTATCATCATTATTATCATGGTAACAATTACTACAATAAAAATAAAAGTTCGCATTTTATAAAACCGCGTAGTGTTTTTTAGGTAAGCAGTAAAGTCTGTATCTCTTATAAAAAATCCTTTCACATTCTTTTTAGGGCTTGCCAGCCACCAGATTGACTGGCAATTTTCACATTTATATATTTTGATGCCTTCAGTGTCGGTTTCTAAGTCTTTTGTAAGTTGTAATCCGTTTTTCTGTTTTAGTTTTTCATTCAACAATAACTTAAATTCATCAAACACATTCACAGATGAAAATTCAGGAATTGGTTTATCGTAACAGAGGTTGCACATATTAATTCTTATTTATTGTCTCATAGCTTCTTCCAAAGTTAATAAACATTCCAATGCTGTATGGCTTTTCGTTTTTTACTTTTCGTTTTAAGTAATAATTTTTATTACCGATGCAAGTTCCTTTGCATACATTTTTTGTAGTAATGTATTTTTCAGATATTTTTTTTATACTGTAATTTCTTAACCCGGAGTAGGCGAGTTGTGTGCTGTTTGTAAATTCTACATTTGTTACTAAACCTAATTGTAAAGCCTTACTAATTCCGTACCCAAACATTGCAGTACTCGAACTTTCAATATAATTTTTAGTATCTGTATTTCTTACAGGCAATTGATACCAGTGTCCGTTTTCTTTATTTTGCAATTCTGGTAAATGTGCAATCATTTCTTTTAAATATCCTGCCAGCTCACTCCAGTGTGGATTTGTTTTTGGCATGGTTTCTAAAGCATCTGCTAAAGTCACCACTATCCAGCCATTGCCGCGGCCCCATATTTCATTGCTTCTGCCGCTTGTTTTATCCGGCCAGTGCAGCTGCCCGCAAAAAGTACAATGCGATTTTTTATCTTCATCATAGCCATGTACCCATAAGCCTGTTTCTTTATCCTGTAGCATATTATGATGAATAGTGATTTGTTTT
>JAYVPA010000188.1:0-3945 GCA_043757615.1 Sphingobacteriales bacterium
ATCAATGAAAAAAGTGGCAGGTACATTAAAATTAGACCAGGCACAATATCGTGAGTTGGAAGCATTCTCAAAATTTGGTTCTGACTTAGATGCAGCTACCAAAGCGGTAATTGATAAAGGTAAACGTAACGTGGAAATATTGAAACAACCTCAGTATTCTCCCTTAACTGTTGAAAAGCAAGTAGCTATTATTTATTTAGGTTCTAAAGGATTATTGAGAAATATCGCAGTAGAAAAAGTGCGTGAGTTTGAAAGCGATTTCTTAAGTGCACTGGAAGCAAAACATCCTGAAGTATTAGCAGAATTTAAAAAAGGCGGATTGAGTGATGAAGCCACAGGAAAAGTAGAAGCATTAACAAAAGCAATGGAAGGCGGATACGCTTAATTTGAAAATGTGTTGATTTGAAGATTAAACTAGAATCCAGACTCAGCAAATCATTTTCAAATTGACGAATTTTCAAATTTTCAAATTAATAAAGTGGGCGCAAATTTAAAAGAAGTACGATTAAGAATGGCATCTGTGAAGTCAACCACACAGATTACTAAAGCTATGAAAATGGTATCTGCTGCTAAGTTAAGAAGAGCAACAGAAAGAATTGTGCAGATTCGTCCTTATGCAGATCAGTTAAATAAAATCCTGCAAAACATCGCATCTAATCTGGGTGCTGAAATGAATACTTCTTTTGCACAGCAACGTCCCGTACATAAAGTATTAATCGTTATCATTACTTCAGATAAAGGTTTGGCAGGTGGTTTCAATGCCAACTCTGTGAAATCTGCAAAAGTTTTAATCAACGAAAAATATCCTGAATTAGCAGCAAAAGGGAAGATAGACATTTTAGCTGTTGGCAAAAAAGGATACGATGCTTTCAAATCCTCTAAATTAAAAGTGAATAATGATTTTGGTAATTTGTTTGTCAATCTATCTTTTGAAAGTGCGTCAAAAGCGGCAGAATATATAATGTATGCTTTTGAACAAAAAGAATACGATATAGTAGAAGTTGTATACGGACAATTTAAAAATGCCGGCACACAAATTCCCAGCACAGAACAATTCTTACCAATAAAAACAATCGTTCCGGCGAAAGGTGCTTCTAAAGGGAAAGCAGATTATATTTTTGAACCTGCACAGGACCAGATTCTAAAAGACCTTATACCAAAGATTTTAAAGACACAATTCTTCCGCTATTTATTAGATTCCAATGCGTCTGAACATGGTGCACGTATGACTGCTATGGACAAAGCAACAGAGAATGCAAATGAATTATTGAAGTCGTTGAACATTATGTACAACCGTGCAAGACAAGCAGCAATTACTACAGAGTTATCAGAAATCGTTTCGGGTGCAGCTGCATTAAGCGGCGGATAAAAAAGACACTAACCATATTTATATATTAACCCGAACATGAAAATGTTCGGATTTTTTATAAGAGATTATCTAAAATATCTATTTCTTATTCAGCTTATTCAACAACTCTAAAAAATTAGCAAATTTTACAAGGCCTTTTCCCGGTGCATTAAAATTATTCGGTACAATGGTAGCAGCAGTTACAGGTTTGGAATAAGGTTCAAATGTTCCGTCTAAACACGTTGTTGTTGTCTTGTCCAACTTACGGTCTACTTTTGCTCCGCAGTTATTCATGGTAAAACAATTGGCAGCTTCCGTAATCGACATTTGACCAATACTGTATTGATAAAAAATAGTATTCTGGATACACTTAGGTTGTAGATAAGTTACGCTAGACGCAGGCAATGAATTCTTTACAGCATTATCAAAATACGAAACAATCATTTTATTTGCTTCATGCATTTGGGTTGTCTGATATTGATACATCAGGAGATTTACCATGTTTGTTTTTGCATATGATTCTACACCTTGTGCAGTTAGTTTTTCATCGAAAGTTTTTCTCATACCCGGTAAGCCGGACCAGCTTTGATTAAAAGAAGGAGTTTGAAAAACGTGCGTTCCATAAGCATTTACATACACAGCATCCTTTATATTATTTGCAGCAAACACATCTTTCAACGCTAAAGCACCCCAGTTTTCAGGCCCTAAAATTGTTGTCTTATTTGGATTAACCACCCAGTCCAATCCACCGCACAATAAGATAGCCGGTGTTTTATCCTGATTATCTATTATTGCACCCAAACCTTCAGCAGGACCGGGCAAACCGCCGCCTTCCACACCTGCGCATACAATTCCGTTGTTGTTAATGGGCTGGTTATAATTGAGTTTGCTTTTCACACAATTAAATAAGGGATGCGTAAAGTTGTTAGCATTTGCATACGTAAAAAATAAAGAAGCATTAGCGCCTAAACTCCCACCGACAGGAAAAAATTTCGTCGTATCAATACTGTATTTACCCGAATTATCTGCCATGTATTTTCTGGCAGCATTAGATAAAAACAAATTTATAAACATCGAAGTAAAAAATTTATCCTTTCCGTTACTGTGCCCGATACCATTACACTGATTGATTACTTTATTGGTGAAATAATTGACATTATTTCCTCTCTTATCGAAACGAGCAGCAACACTGCCCACGTTTTCATAGTATGCAACTACATAACCTCTGAGTGCATAATCAACGGCAGAAAGATTAGACATGGACCAGTTGAAATTTTCACCATTACCATTCGTCAGTAAAATGCAGCGCTTTTGCGAATTGGCATATACGGGCTGCAAAATCAGCATTCTAACATTATCCGGTGTGTAAAATACTTTTGTCGCTTTTATGTAATCATTCAGATAATATTCTTTATTCATCTCGCCCGCATTAAATACATCAGATAAGCGATGGGATAAATCTAAAACAGACAGATTATAGGCATTTAAATAATTTCCGCCCGTGTAGGATAGAGGAACAGACAGCGCTTGTGTATTTATATCTACATAGTTGAAAGATGTCGCAGTTTGGGCTTTTGAAAATTGAAAAGCAAAAACAAGTAGAATAGCTGATATTTTATTCATAATAAGTTGGTTAATAAAAGATATAAATTTTTAGTACAATTTCTGTACCATAAAATTAATGCTAAAAATCCTAAATGACCCTATTTTTTCAAATACTTCTTGTCATCTTCATCTATATTGATTTGATTTTTTTAACTCGTCAAAATTTAAAATACAAATGCTCAATCGATAAGTATATTTTTAACTAACAAACTGTAATTATAAAGACTCTGTTGCAATCCTTATTTATAATTAAGTACTAAATAGCATGTATGTTGTTGTTTTTTAATGCGTTTTTTTAACTGTTTTATTTGTACATATTCATTTAAAAAAAACAATCAATTGATTTCTAAGCCGTAGGGTGTCCGAATAAGATATTCATACTTGTTTTTTGCTCTTAATATTCTTTTGAAACGATTTTCTTCTCCATGTTGAATACTTTGATACAAAGTTATTTGTATGAAAAGTCAATTTATTTCCATTCTGAAACCTAAAGAATTCAGCGCGTTACTACAGCTGAAATTTTCAAAAAAATATGCAAAAGTATATCCAGAAAATTTAGATGACTTAGCAGAACAATTGTTTGATGTTGATTTCTGTTATGCATCACTCGAGAAAGTATCGCGCTCCTTTGCCGTTGTTATCCAACAGCTACCAACTGAATTAAAAGATTCCGTTTGTATTTTTTATTTAGTGTTGCGCGGCCTGGATTCGATAGAAGATGATATGCAGGTACCAAAAGCTGATAAGTTAGATTTACTGCAGAATTTTTATTTATATCTTGAAGACAGAAACTGGAATATAAAGAACATTGGTGATTCTGAGGATTATAAAATTTTATTAGAAAATTTTGATAAGATAATTCGCTCCTATCAAAGTCTGGATAAAAAATACCAGGCTGTGATTGCTGATATCTGCAGGAAAATGGGAAACGGAATGGCTGATTTTTACGAAACAAAAATCAATACAAAAAAAGAGTATAATTTATATTGTCA
>JAYVPA010000189.1:0-3929 GCA_043757615.1 Sphingobacteriales bacterium
AGTTGCAGCAGGGACAATAAATCCGCCTGGGCACATGCAAAATGAAAACACTCCTTTTTGATAAGTTCCAATTTTCACTTGTTCCACCAAACTATAAGACGCAGCAGGCAATACAGCACAATCGTTGCCATGATATTGAATGTTATTTATTAATTGCTGCTGATGTTCAATTCGAACACCCAATGCAAAAGGCTTCGATTCTATCAGAATATTTTTAGCATGCATTAATTCAAAAATATCGCGTGCAGAATGACCGGTTGCTAAGATAACTCCAATTCCTTTATACTCACCCCCAAACCCTAAAGGTGAGTTGATTGATTCAGTAATTACACCTTTTATTTCATCGCCTGTCAAAATAAAATCAATAACCTTTTTATCAAAATGAATTTCGCCTCCATATTTTAAAATTGTAGCGCGAATTTCCTGAATTAATTTTGGCAATTTGTTCGTACCAATATGCGGATGTGCTTCATACAAAATATTTTCATTAGCACCATGTGTTACCATAATCTCCAATAGTCTGCGGATATCACCACGTTTTTTTGAGCGTGTATATAATTTACCATCGCTGTAAGTGCCTGCACCGCCTTCACCAAAACAATAATTAGAATTTTCGTTGACAATATTTTTTTTGTTGATATTGGCTAAATCGCGCCTGCGTTCCTGTACGTTTTTTCCGCGTTCTAAAACAATTGGTTTGATACCGAGTTCGATTAAACGCAGAGCGGCAAACAAGCCGGCTGGTCCTGCACCAACAATTATGCATTGTTTGGCATTTGCAACATTTTTGTAATTTATTTCGTGTTGAAATAGTGTTTCTGGAATTTCATCTATAAAAACATCCGCACTGATATTTACTTTGATATTTCTGGAACGCGCATCAATGCTTCGTTTTAATAAACGAATATGAAATGAATTTTCATCTTTTATTTGTAAAGCAGATTTGATGTGTTGATGAAGATGTATTTCATCATACGCAATTTCCGGCGAAAGCGTGAGTTCTATATTTTTTTTCATAACCGTAGCAGATTTATTGCTAAAAGCTGATATAAATTTAGTCTTTATTCAAAAAGAAACAAAACATTTGGTAGATTTACTTGTAACCATAATTCCAAACAATGAATAATGAAACATCAAGACTTAATTCGTTTCTCAATTTCACGCGATTATCGCCATTACATCAGTTCTGGATAAACATTATCATTCCATTTTGCGGATTGATTTTCTTTAATTGGACGCCGGGAAATGTACTATTTTGTTTCGGAATTGAGATGGTCAATTATTGGTTGTACAATGCAGCTTTACTACAGTTTTATGTAACGAATGAATCAACGGAAAATCTGAATATGAAAGTTATAAAGTTTAGTTTTTATTCAATTTCAAGCATAGTCGGATTTTTCTTTTTTGTTCATATAATGTGTGATAACAAGAATCCGTCAATGGCAATAAGAATGGATATCAGAGAAATTATTGTTATTGTTCTTTTGTACTGGGTACAATTTGTATATTATTTATATGTAGCAAAACCTTTAGGAAAGATAACATCAGCTGAAATTATCAATGATGTATTTATCCGGCTTACTGGAATTTACCTGACTGTCTTTTGTTTAGTCGGATATTTATTTGTCTTCTGGTCTAACACTAATATTATGAATTACGCATTAACTTTCTCGCTTGTATTTGCTAAGAGTTTAGCAGATTTGGTGATGGTGGCGAGGAAGGTGATTTCGGAAAGGAAAAATTAATCTAATTACAGTATGCCTTAATTGCATCATAAGCATCTAAATAATTTAACTCTTTTGCTTTGTAAAAATCCGAACATGCGCCATCTTTATCTAATCCGATTGTTAATTTAGTTATTCCACGTAAAAAATAAACTTTAGCGTATTTATTATCTAATTCCAAAGCTTTATTAAAATCTAATAATGCACCTTGATATTCTTTATTCATTTTTTTAGCATTTCCTCTCTTATAATAATTTACTGGATCTGTAGGATCCAATTTTATTGCAGATGTAAAATCTACAATAGCACCATTATAATCTTTAAGAATTGCTTTTGCCAAACCTCGGTTTGCAAAAGCAATAAGAGTTTGAGAGTTTTTACTTATAAAAAAATCCAAGTCCTTTATCGCTTTTTTTTCTTCTGAAAGATTACAATAAACTAATCCTCTTGTACAATAAGCATTTTCAGAATTTGGATTCAATCGTATAGCTTTGCTTAAATCCTTTAAAGCTATTTTGTAATCTTTCAGCATATATTCATATAAACCTTTATTACTATATGCTTCATAATATGTAGAATCTAGTTCTATTGCTTTGTTTAAATCATATAATGCATCTTTATATTTTTTAAGTGCACCTTTAGAAAGAGCTCTGTTAATATAACACGGCGCAAAATTTGTATCTAGATATAAAGAATAATCATAATCTTTTATTGCCCCATTATAATCTAAATTCTTACGTTTCTCATTGCCGCTATTGTAGTACTTCATAGCATCAGTAATATAATCGACATCTACTGTTCTTTCTTTATTCTTGTTAAAACTAATTGTACTACTTTCATAATCTATACTTACTTTTCCGAATTTTTGTAATAAACTTTGCCCAAGCAGAAGTGGTGATAATGCATTATGTATTATAGTTGCTTCTACATTAGGTATAATTATATCACCAATTTCTAATTTTCTAATTATTACTTTTGTACCTTCTTCAATTTCACCATTAGCTAATTTATATTGTTCTGTCTGTAAAAAGTCTTCTTTTTTCAAGAAATCATTTTTATACATAAAAACTGCTTCGATTAATGAAATCGAAACATCACTTGCACCAGTATCAAATATAAATTTTAAGGGAAGACTATTTACTTTACATGGAACATAATATACACCATCTTTCTTTTCCATTTTAACAACGGTTTGGCAAAAAACAGATATTGAAAAGGCTGTATAAATTATAAATACGAGAAATTTTTTCATAGAAATCGGTTACATAATATATCAAAGATAAATTATTTGACGAATTAATAAGTATCAATTAAAATGAAAAACGTCGAAAGTTTAACTCTCGACGTAATATATAATTCAGAAGATTTCTCGTTTCGTTCGAAATAACAAGTGGTATTAATAAGCTCTCGCAAACAACACTCTTTCCTTACTTGGCTTTCCTGTAAGAATACATTTACCTTCTTCCTGCGGGTTGTTCAACGGAATACAACGAATCGTAGCTTTTGTCAATTCTTTTATTTTATCTTCCGTCTCTGCAGTGCCATCCCAGTGTGCTAAAATAAAGCCTGGTTTTTCATCCAGTAATTTTTGGAATTCTTCAAACGAATCTACTTTCGTAATGTTTTCATCACGGAAAGTTTTTGCTTTGTCAAACATATTTTGCTGAATTGCATCCAGCAATCCTGAAATAGTAGTCGTCAGATTATCAACCGGAAATTGCGCTTTTTCTTTCGTGTCTCGTCGTGCAATTTCCACCATACCGTTTGCTAAATCTCTCGGACCAATCACAACACGCAACGGAATTCCTTTCAATTCATATTCGGCAAATTTAAATCCCGGACGTTTTGTTTCATCGCAGTCCACAATTGCTCTGATGCCCAAATTTGCCAGGTTTTTTTTCAAATCATTCGCTTTCGCAATCATGCTTTCTGTTTCCTCCACATTCTTTGATAAGAAAGGGATTATCACTACCTGATGCGGTGCTAACTTTGGCGGCATCACCAAACCTTCATCATCCGAATGTGCCATAATCAATGCACCAATCAAACGCGTAGAAACACCCCAGGAAGTTGCCCAAACATATTCTTCTTCATTTTCTTTATTCTTGAATTTTACATCAAATGCTTTTGCAAAATTTTGGCCAAGAAAATGCGAAGTTCCCGACTGCAATGCTTTACCATCCTGCATCATCGCTTCAATCGTAT
>JAYVPA010000190.1:0-3929 GCA_043757615.1 Sphingobacteriales bacterium
CTTGCCGTCCGCCATTAGTGAAACGGTTAAGCAAACTCCCCGTTATTGCCGACTTCATGGAAGAAAAGGATGGAGTGATTACAGAAAAAGCGGCAGACATGAATGCGTTGGTAGAAGCATTTGTGGTAAGCGAATCGCAGACAAAAAAGCGTTACGAAGAATTACAGCAGCAGTCACCAATCCTGCAATTGAAAAATTTGAAGACTTGGTTTCCATCGAAGACAAATATTTTTGGGAAGACATTAGAGTATGTAAAAGCTGTGGATGATGTTTCTTTCGATGTATATGAAGGAGAGACGCTTGGGCTGGTAGGTGAGAGCGGCTGCGGAAAAACCACCTTAGGCAGGACAATACTAAGATTGGTGGAACCAACAGGCGGCAGTGCCATTTTTGAAGGTAAGGATATTTTCAATCTCGGACAAAGAGATATGAAAGAACTGCGCGAGCATATGCAGATTATTTTCCAGGATCCCTACTCTTCTTTAAATCCGAGAATGACAATTGGGAATGCAATTATAGAACCAATGCAGGTGCATAATAAGTATGCAAATGATGCCGAACGAAAGGATAAGGTAATAGAATTGCTAGAGAAAGTAAATATGAAAGCGGAGCATTATCAGCGATATCCGCATGAATTTTCCGGCGGACAACGACAACGTATTTGTATAGCAAGAGCTTTAGCCTTGAATCCTAAATTTATTATTTGTGATGAATCAGTTTCTGCCTTAGATGTTTCTGTTCAGGCTCAGGTTTTGAATTTACTCATTAAGCTGCGTGAAGAATTTAAATTTACCTACATTTTCATTTCACACGATTTAAGTGTCGTGAAATTTATGAGCGATAGAATGGTGGTAATGAATAAAGGCAAGATTGAGGAAATGGGTATTGCTGATGAAATTTACAATAATCCGCAGCAGGAGTATACCAAGAAACTGATTGCTGCCATTCCTAAAGGAAATATAGAAGATATCAGAGCAAGAATTGTGAGGGTATAGTTGATTTGTACGTCAATGCGAACGAAGTGAAACGTGGTGCGGCAATCTGTTTAATACAAATGTTTAATTATCTTTTAATTTACTCTTTCTATATTTTGTTCTATCCGATTTCTCCAGAGGAATATTAACTCCTAAAGCCAGATTCCATTGAAAGAAAATAAAATGTTGTGAAGCCTTTTCATGTGTATCCAGGTGTGTATTTACAATTATATCCGGCATGTCGATAAAACCAAACTTAGCAGTTGATTGCAAAAAGAAATATTTAGTAATATAAATTTTCGGATAAAAATGAATGCCTGTTCCAAATCCGGCTAAATGATAGGGGTGGTTGGCGCCTTCCGTAAATAAATAATCTTCCGTACGCGGAACCAAAAATCCAATCCCTGCACCAATAGTTAAATCAATACCCAGTATATTTTTATAAAATTTAGATTTATACGGTGTGTAATCAAATTCTGCAGAGATATAATTTAAGCCATCTGTATGCTCCATATAAAAAAATGCAGGATCCAGTTTTATCGTGCTTTTATTATATTCTCCGGCATATGCAGTGCTGGCTGTTGGCTTTATATAACCATTTATCTCTACATCCTGGTTTTTGATGGTAACATATTTCATGTGATCTAAACCCACAGAAACAGAAAATTTATTGTTAATGTTATAACCGACTCTATAATTGTAAGGAGCATTGAATGAAAATAAATCAATAGCTTTTTTTATAGGAACATTACTGGATTTGACTTTAGAAAGAGTGAAATCATAATTTACATTATCACGAACGTGAATATCTGATTTTGAATAGATACTGCCATTGTACCCAATATAAAAATATAAACTCCCTTTCTTATTTTTTGCATGTGCATTTGTAAAGAAAAAGCAGCATGCTAAAATGAAAACAAATCTGTAAAATATTGATTGCATCTGAATTTATTGCTATAAAGATAGTAAAGCAATTTATAATGCTTTGAATCCTATATCATTTTTTTAAAAAATTACATATGCGTTTTTCTATTCTACTATTGTTTGTTGTTTTTACCGGTTGTAAAAAGAAAACCACTTGTCGAATCTGGAGGGTGCATGGATACTTACCGTAATGTATCGTTGACCACTCCAATAACTTTCAATTTTACAGAAATAAATCTAAAATGAGTGATTGTGAAATCATTTCTTTAGCACTTTGCTCAGAAGCTCTTAGCATTGATTCTGAAAATTTATTCTGGAAGAAATTAACAGTAGAATATTCTACTGATTTTGTGCAATTGATTGACCGATCTAACTACAATAAACGAAGACGAAGATTAAATTTTTTTATTGCTTTGTTAAATGAAAAACTAGCACACCAGTTTAATGAATTTGAAGATGTATTTATAGTAGATTCCATACCTATTCCAATTGTACAATTGCCGGATAGAGATTAGTGAAGATGGAAACATAGAAGGTTGTTTAGGATTGTAATGATAAAACAGAACGAGTTAAAAATACAATTCCTATGATCAGCAATAAAACAAAAATATATTTATTGAATTTCTGAGCAGGAATTTTAGTTCTTAATTTGCTTCCGATGATTAACGCAATAAATAAAAAAGGCAAGCTGAGAAAATAATAATGAAAGACTTCTTTATTCAATAAGCCTGATACATATTGACCAATCAAAATAAAAATATCATTTGGTAAAAAATATCCTTGCAAGGTACTTACAAATTGGGTTTGCGACCATCCGCTTAATGTTCCGAATATGGCAACAGGCGGTCCGCCCGTATTAAATGCACCTCCTAAAATCCCGGCGATAAAACCGAACAGATATACAAGGTTGGGATGTAATTTTACTTTTGTATTTTCTTTCTTGATAAATAAATTATAAATGGCAACACTAATGATTACTACCCCCAGGATGATTTTTGTAACCGCTTCATTTCCATTTTTTAAAAAATAAATTCCGATGGGTACACCAAAAAAAGAAGCAATGATTAGTTTTTTTGCAGATTTCCAGTCAACTTCTTTATAATGTTTTATGAATAACAATGACGCCAGTGTGAAGCCGTTTAATGTCATCAGTGGGGTAGCTGTTTTTATTCCGATAAGCATCGATACAAATGGCATCGAAAACAAGGCATCACCAAATCCGAATGTGCCGTAAATCAAAGCACCAATAAATATAATAAGAGGTATGAGGAACTCGTTGGGCATTTAATTGTATAATTAATATTCATTTTACTAATAGCTATTGACCGTTGACTAATGACCAACTAAAACATTCCTTTTTTAGTTTCCGATTCTTTTTCATAGAATTCATCCACATTTAATTCAAAACCATCAGCAGCTTCGGTTGCGAGAATATCACAACGGTTATTTTCTTTATTTGTAGAATGGCCTTTTACCCACACAAAATAAATATTCTGATATTCATATAATTTTAAAAACCGTTTCCATAAATCACGATTTTTTTTCTTTGCAAAATCAGGTTTCATATTCCATTGAAAAACCCAGCCTTTTTCTACTGACTCCACCACATATTTTGAATCTGAATAGATAGTAATTTTTAAATCCTGTTTTTTTAACACTTCTAATCCTGCAATCACAGCCATCAGTTCCATTCTATTGTTTGTCGTCCGTCTAAAACCTTTTGATAATTCTTTACGATGGCCATTTGCTAACAATACAACCCCATATCCGCCGGGACCCGGATTACCTCTTGCTGCACCATCTGTATAGATTTCAACCATTGTGGAATTATTATTCACGAAGATAAGACTCTTAGCCTTATTTTTGAGAAGTGACCAAGAAAGAAAAAACAGACTTTATTGTAAAGACTTTGAATAAGCTGTATCCGGATCCGCCGATTCCATTAGACCATAAAGATGCTTATACTTTACTGATTGCTGTTTTGCTGTCTGCACAGTGTACAGATGTTCGGGTGAACAAAGTAACGCCCGC
>JAYVPA010000191.1:0-14750 GCA_043757615.1 Sphingobacteriales bacterium
GGATTGATAAACATAAACAAGTCTTTGAGAAACTTATTATCAATCTTTTTATCATTCGTAAAAAAGAAAGTAACCCGGTTACAGGTATTGAGATAAAGCAATTCATCAATTGCAAAATTTTCCTTTAATTCTTTTAAACGATTGGACGGAAAATCAGACGTATCTTCATCGGTCAGCAGATAATCTTTCAATCTGTTGACTTTAGCTGTTTTATGAGTAATAGTTACGATTTTGTAACGCTGCACTGAGTAAGTTTTTCCTTCTACAAATATGGCACTATAATTGTCAATAAAAAAACGATTTTCATCCTGTATTGTTCATCTAACAAAAACATAACTAATGAGGATATTCGAGCTGTACATAACATTTGCCATTCTGCAATTGCAGGTCTTTCTTTACCCCAAGTGAATAACGCACGATAACATGCTTATTTTCATCAGTTTCTGGCAGTTTGCCAATGACTTTTGCATATACTATCTTGCTGTTTACCAAGTTTTTAATCTTTATAATGGTGCCAATCGCAACCGTTTTATGCATTGCGAAATAGACATTTACCATAGCTCCAAGCGTAGTCATCATCGGGGCGCCGGT
Source organism: Sphingobacteriales bacterium (assembly GCA_043757615.1). Lineage (GTDB taxonomy): Bacteria > Bacteroidota > Bacteroidia > Chitinophagales > JADIYW01 > JADJSS01. The sequence goes on from JAYVPA010000191.1 coordinate 592, forward strand.
ACCTTTTGTTATTAGAACACTTCCTGATGCTGCTTTTTCTTTGAATAATTTGGACAATTCTTTTTGGGTTTCATTATCAGTTGCCTCAATATCAGGTTTCTCTGTTTCTATAATGGTTTGTTTCGGTGTATCAACGGTCTGTTTAATAATTTCGGGTAATTTTACAGGCTTCTCTGTTTTTATCATTTGTATCTGCTCTGTTTCTGCCTTATTCAAATCAATTGTGTTTGTAGTTGTTGCTGTTACTGAGGTTGCCGTTAGGGAGGTTTTCGGATTTGTTACAATCAGCAGGCTGCCGACTTTTACATTAAAATCTTTAAGTTCATTCCATTTTTGAATTTCTTCAACCGTAATTCCGTATAATTTTGATATATGATACATGGTTTCTCCCGACAAAACAATATGATATTTACTTGTTTTAGGAACCAAGTCCTGGCTATTTTTTACTTTAGGTTGTAGCTCTTTATCGTTTGTATTTGAATCAGTTAATAATTTTTTATTCCCTGTATTAGGAATTCTTATAATCTGATCAGGATTGATTTCATTTTCAATCATGGATGGGTTTGCTTTGAGGATATCCGTTTTTGAAACGCTATATTCTTTAGCAATTTTTGTAAGGGTTTCTCCAAATTTCACCATATGGATGATATATGGAGGTGTTTTAGATACAGGTTTGGTCGGCGTCTTCTGACCAAAACTGAATAAACTGACAAATAATATCGTTATCAAAAAAAATCCTTTTCTACACATATTACTTTCTTTAGGACAAAAGTCTATATTTTTATCTTTGAAAATTTGGCTTTTTTTCAACATAAGTTTAAACTACTTTTGTCCATTAAACGCATTTTAACAGTGAAAATTTTAGGCATCATACCTGCAAGATATGAATCAGCAAGATTTCCGGGAAAACCTTTGGCTATGATTGCCGGAAAAACAATGATTCAACACGTGTATGAACAATGCAACAGGGCGGCTAATTTAAGCGATGTAATTGTTGCGACAGATGATATCCGCATTTATAATATTGTAAAAGAGTTTGGCGGCAATGTAATGATGACCGCCGAAAATCATTTAAACGGAACATCCAGATGTGCTGAGGTTATAAAACATTATGCTGAATTTGTGTTGGAACCTATAGATTATATCATCAATATTCAAGGCGACGAGCCTTTGATAAATCCTGACCAGATTGATGAATTGGCAACTCTTTTTGAAGATGATACCGTTGAAATAGCCACACAGGTGAAACCTGAAACGGATATTGAGTTATTGAAAAATAGAAATATTGTAAAAGCAACTCTGGATATAGATAATTTTGCAATTGATTTCCAAAGAATAATTCAACATTCATCATTCAACATTCAATATTTCTTTAAGCATATTGGTATTTATGGATTTAAAAGTGATGTATTACAAAAACTTGTGCAACTTGAGCCGACTAAAAATGAATTAGAACTTCATTTAGAGCAATTACGCTGGTTGGATAATGGCTACAAAATCAAAGCAGGTATCACAAAACATGATAGCATTAGCGTAGATACAAAAAAAGATTTAGAAAAAGTGATTGAATTATTGAAAGAACTCTGATTTAAAAGATAATTAAGATTTATATTGATCTGTTCTGTGAATATCATAAAAATCAAAACAATCTGTGTTCTATTAATTTTAGTTTATGATTTATAAATAATTACAAACCACTCACTGCAACTTTAGCTACAAACGGAGATAATGCAACCCCCATTCCGTTACACGACATTATATATTTTGTATGATTATTGAGAGACATGATTATCGGTGATTTAGTTGATGAAAATCCCATAATCCCCTGCCACTGCTGTTCAATTTCAAAAGGTGTATTGGGTAAAATAATTTCTTTCAGTTTCTTTTTCAAATCATCAATGATTTTCTGATTTGGTTTAAAGTCGGTTGTTTCTTCTGTTTTTAAATCAATATTTCTTCCGCCGCCAAACAATACACGCTTTCCAACATTCCTGAAATAATAAAACCCTTCGTCAAAATGAAAGCTTCCTTCAAATGGTAAATTTTCAATTTCATTTGTAAGGATAACTTGTCCGCGACCGGGTTTTACAGGCATTTCAGGCAAAAGCTCATTAATGAATGCATTTGTACATAACAAAATATTAGTTGCTTTCAGATTAAAGGAACCACTTGCATTGTTTTGCACTTCGATGATATTACCTTGAATATTTTGTACGTTCGCGCCAGTAATAATCTGAATGTTTTTTTCCAGTAATAATTTCCAATAATTCAGCATCATCTTTCCCGAATCAATTTGAGATTCTATGGAGCAGTACAACAACTGCTCAACATTTTTAAAACCAAAGCTTGTTATCTTTTGGGAAACATCTGAAAATACAGGAAACTTGAAAATCGGCATCAGCCATTCATTCAAACCATCTATAGTACTTTTCGGCACAGAATAATCAGCAATCAATTCATAGCCGCCGTTTGTTGTTCGTCCCGATTTTTCATTCCCTATACGTTCTGTCAGTATTTTCAATCCTTCGAAACGCTGCCAGATGATTTCATATGCTTTTTTCTCACCGTGTAATTTTATGTCGCTTAAAATTTCCGTCGGTGAACCAAAACACATAAAGCCTGCATTTTTTGTAGACGCACCGCTTGGAAAAATCCCGCGTTCAAGCACAACAATTTTCGCATCGGGAAATTTTTCACGCAACTCAAATGCCACCGAACAACCCATAATTCCTGCACCTACAACAACGTAGTCATATTCAGTAAGTGTTTGTTGTTCCCAAAATGAAAGCATGCATTAAAATAAAATGTGGAGAATATCGGATTCGAACCGATCACCTCTTCACTGCCAGCGAAGCGCTCTAGCCAAATGAGCTAATCCCCCAATTAAAATAAGAACGTCACAAATATAAATAATTATTTCAACCTGCGAGGTCGTAAATCAACTTCGCTGCTTTTTCAGATGCACCTTTCTCTCCTATTTCATTAATGATTGAATCATAGAATTGTGGAGTTGAAGATGTTAAAATCAGGTTCAATTCTTTTGTAATATTTTCTGTGCTGCAATCCGGTTGTATCAGTTCTGTAACTATTTTTTTATTGGCGATTAAATTCGGTAAGGAAATAAAATCAACTTCCGCAAATCGTTTTCCAATCTGGTAATTCAGCCAGGATGTCTTGTAAATCACCACTTGCGGGACATTGAACAATGCTGCTTCTAACGTCGCTGTACCGCTGCAAACGACTGCCGCTTTGGCATTTTGTAATATTTCATGTATTTTATCAAAAACAATAGAAACATTCTTTGGAAATTCAATGGGATATAAATCTTTCAATCTTGAAATTCCGGCAACAACAAATTGTTCGTTTGGAAATTTAGTCACTGTTTCTAACATTAACGGCAATAAGGATTTCAGTTCTTGTTGACGGCTGCCGGGTAAAAGTGCGATGGTATTTTGTTGAACAGATTCCTCACTCTGTTCGGAATGACGATTTATTTGAATTTCATCCAGTAACGGATGCCCGATAAAATGTGCATTTTGATAATTATGTTTTTCGTAAAATGCTTTTTCAAATGGCAGAATGCAAAGCATTATGTCTACATATTTTTTTACAATCTCTACACGTTTTTCATTCCATGCCCAAATAGTCGGTGAAATATAATACACGACTTTAAATCCTTTTTCTTTACACCATTTTGCCATGCGTAAATTAAACCCTGGATAGTCTATCAAAATCACGACATCGGGCTGGAAATCTAAAATCGCATTTTTTATTTCTTTGAAATTTCTTCGGATAGTGCGAAGATTTTTTAGGACTTCGTAAAAACCCATAAATGCCAGCCGTTCCAGACCAAACAAGATATCTACCTTTGCTTCTTTGAGTTTATCGCCTCCAACACCTTTAAACACTGATGCTGAATCTAATAAGGAAATTTTTTTTACCAAATTACTGCCATGCAAATCGCCGGAAGCTTCACCTGCTAAAACAAAATATTTCATATTCCTTAGTAGTGATTAATGAGTAGTGAGATTTACAAAACATATCTTATAACAACCATCGCAATAATATATAAAAGAGATGCAATGAATATTCCTTTGCAGAGGTTGAATTTCTTTAAGAGGTTAAAGAGAAAGAAAAATGGAAGGTTTAAAAACACACAATTCCTGATAAAAGATGGTAATGTTGAAAGTTGTTTTACACTATTAATGAAAGTATCCCAGTCATATTTATATTCTAATTTAAATTTAAATTCATACAATAATACTAACATTAGCATTGGTATTATCAATCCTAAAATAAATCCAAATAAAGTATTGTCAATTTTATCTAAAGATGATTGTTGTTTAGATTCCTGATTCATTCGTGTAATTTTATAAATAGTATTTCGCTCAAAAATAAGTCTTTGAAACAATTATTACTACTAAAAAGTATGATTTATATACTTATTGAAAAACGGACAGTTTATTTATTCAGTTTAAGATTGTATAACTGACCTGCACCTGCAAAAATTCCACCGATACCGCTTATTAAATGGGTAGAAACATCGCTGACATTGAACACTAGTTTCATCATCGATGCAACACAAAGCAAAATTAATCCGCTGAAAAATATGAAAGCAGGTATTCTGTTTTGATGATGGTCTTTATAACCGTGTAATATGGATGAAGTTCCCAATACGAAAACACTTGCAATAATAATGTATTCCAGCCAATGGTATTGTTCAAAATAAGTGCCTGCAACCGGCAACAAAATCACCAAAACCGGCGTTAATATACAGTGAATAGCGCATAACACAGACAAAAAAACAGTGATTTGTTCCGAATAATGTTTGTCTTTATCTATATTTTTGCGTAATTTCATTTCTGTAATTCTGTTGCAAATATACACTATTTATGCAACTTTATTGCATTTTTAATTTAATTTCACATGCAAGACTTCCAACACATCCTAAAACATCATGATTTACGTGTTACTCAGGTACGTTTAGAAGTGCTGCAATTCTTCCAGACTAACAAAAATGCCCTAACTCATGCAGATTTGGAAACCTTTTTTGCCAAGAAATTTGACCGGGTTACCATTTACAGAACCTTGACTTCTTTTCTTGAAAATGGATTACTGCACAAAATTCCGGATGATTCAGGCATTGCTAAATATGCTTTATGCCATCATGAAGGAACTGAGCATACGCACGATGACCATCACGTGCATTTCAAATGTAAAAAATGTGAAAAAATTGAATGTTTGCATAGTTTGGAAATTCCTAAGCTACATTTGCCAAAAAAATACAAAATGGAGAATGCAAATTTACTTATTGAAGGAATTTGCTCGGTTTGTAATAATTAATTAAAAATGAACGAACTTTATAGGTAAAAATCCCGTCTTAATGATATGGAAGAAAAAACGCTTCATAAGACCGAACCGAAAGTGTATGAACAAATCATACATAAAAAATACAGAAACTATAAATGGGTGCTGTATTTTAGCATTGGCGGTTTGTCGTTGATGTTTCTAAGCCTTACGTTTTTATATTTTGTAAATCATTTGCAATCCAAGCAGCCTGATGTAAAAATCATGCCTGTATTTTACTGGAATACCTTGATTTTATTAGCAAGCAGTATCACTATCTTTTCAGCGCAAAAACATTTCAGACAGGATAATTTTACAAAATATAAAACCAATTTACTGTTGTTGTTGGGGCTTGGAATTTTGTTTTTAACAGGACAAATTTTCGGATGGCTGGCATTATTTACTTCAGGTTATAATTTTACAAATAATACTGCTGCTTATTTATATGTTATTTCCGGTATTCATGCACTGCATATTATCGGTGGGCTTATTTTTCTGCTTTTCTTTATTTCTAAAAGTTGGAAAACCTTAAACGATTATGCAACGTCAGTGGTATATTTTACGGATCCTGTAGCTAAATCGCAGCTAAAATTATTTGGCATTTTTTGGCATTTTCTCGGTGTCATCTGGATTTACTTGTTATTCTTTTTTGTTGCAGTCGGGTAATCTATATTTTCACGAAACAACTTCTGCTTTCATAATATTATTTATATATCTTTAAGCAAACAGAACTATGTTTGGAGGATTATTTAACAGAAGAAAAGAAGCAAAGATAATTGAATATGTATGGAAGAATAATACCGCAAAATATAAGGGCATTTCAAATTTTATTCAAAGCAATCCATCTGTACTTTTTCTTTATTATTTCAGTGAAACAAAAAGCCAGTTTGAACAACTGGCTGAAATAATGCAGCTAGATGTGTCTGCTGATTTTCACCATATAAAAAAAATCACGATTACTAATGCAGAAAACATACTTAATTCTACAATAGATTTAACGAATACAACAATATGTTTTATTGAGCACCATCCTTCCTACATAGCTGAACAAAAAGTGCTTCAATATTTAGCGGAGGAATTAAATATCAAGTCCGTTTATTTCCAGACTTCTTTACAAAAACCATTATTGCTTCTTTTTGGCGGAGAAAAAATTGCGGTAATGATGGACCGCATGGGATGTAAGGAGGATGAATCCTTACAACATTCCATGATTTCAAATTCTATACAAAATGCCCAGAAAAAAATAGATGAGCAAGGTCCTGTTTTTATTGAAAGACAAACGGCAAGAAGCTGGTTTGAAGCAAATATTGGAGGTTGATTTCTACTGTTCTCCAAGCATATCCACCATTTTCTTGGAACCAATATAAACTGCAGTTCTCTGGTGAAGTTCCATTGGTGTAATTTCCATAATACGCTGCGTATCATTCATGGCTTTTCCATCTGCCTGTTCCTGTAAAAATGCCATCGGATTACATTCATACATCAGCCGTAATTTTCCTTTTGGGGAATCTTTGGTAACGGGATAAATGAAAATGCCGCCTTTCAATAAATTACGATGGAAGTCAGCAACCATAGAACCGATATAACGTAAGGAGAATGCTTTTTTATCTGTACTGTCCTGGCAGTAATCCACAAACTTTTTTACATTCTCCGGAAATGAATTATAATTTCCCTGATTTATAGAATATGTCTTTGAATCTGACGGCGTTTTTATATCTGCATGCGACAAACAATATTCGCCAATCGTAGGATCTAATGTAAAACCATTAACCCCCTCACCCGTAGTATATACCAGCATCGTAGAAGAACCATATATCACATATCCTGCCGCAACCTGCTTATCTCCTGTCTGTAAAAAATCTTCCAGTGTACAGATATCACCAGCTTTAGAAACGCGTTCGAATACAGAGAAGATAGTTCCAACCGGGGCAATCACGTCAATATTACTTGAACCATCCAAAGGATCAAACAATACCACATATTTTGCATTTTTTCTGTTTTCAAATGCGACAAAATTTTCCTCTTCTTCACTTGCGATTCCACAACACTGTCCGCTGTTCTGCAAACATTTTTTCAATACTTCATTTGCAATCAAGTCTAGTTTCTTAACTTCCTCGCCTTGTACATTTATTGTATTTGCATCACCTAAAATTGCGTCAACCAAACCCGCTTTGCTTAAATCCCTGTTTACAATCTTGGAAGCCAACCCAATATCCCGCAGCAAACCCGATAATTCTCCTGTCGCTTCGGGATGTTTTTCCTGGTTGATCGCAATAAATTCATCAAAGGTAATTACACGCATACTTTTTTTTGTGACGCAAATATAATTAAATTGAGTCAGAACATAGTCGCCAGACGACTTGTATTTAAGAATCTCCAAAAGTTTATATTTCAGTCTTCAGAGGACTTGCGCAGACGACTTACACATTCCAGTCGTCAAACGACTTGGCTCATTTTAATTATTCCTTAATAACTTTTGACCAATAAGCAATTACTATTTAGTTATTTTAGCAGTCCGAAAAATGAAAGCACCACAACATATCAATATACGTAAAGCCGAGCCGAACGATTTTGTGCAGATATATGAATTAATAAAGGAATTAGCTGTTTTTGAAAATGAACCTGATGAACCAAGTAATTCATTAAAAAAATTTGCAGAAGAAGGAACTGCTAAGAATCCGAGATTCCAGGTATTGGTTGCTGATGTTGACGGAAAGATTGCCGGCATCGCTTTATATTATTATGGTTATTCTTCCTGGAAAGGTTCTATGTTGTATCTGGATGATTTGGTGGTGAAAGCATCATACAGAAAATTGGGTATCGGTAAAAATTTGATGGATGAATTAATCAGTATTGCAAAAGAAGAAAGAATCAGCCAGGTTCGCTGGCATGTGTTGGACTGGAATGAAAATGCAATTAATTTTTATAAAAAATATCCTGTCACATTTGATAAGACATGGATAACCGTTAAACTGGAGAAAAAAGATTTGATTTAAATAATTAAGCGAAACATTGATAAAACAATGAAGATGTTTCGTTTCACTCAACATGACAAAAGAAAAGATGAAAGTATTCAAATTTGGAGGAGCATCGGTTAAAGATGCCGCAGGGATTAAAAATGTCGCGTCTATCATTCAAAAATATGGCGAGAAAGATTTAGTGGTGGTGGTATCTGCCACAGGAAAAACAACCAACGCATTAGAAATTGTTATAAAAGCATATTTTGACAATTCAGATGCAAAAGCTGCTTTTGAAGTAGTGAAAAAAAATCACCATCAGATTTGTGTTGATTTATTTGGAAATGAAACGCATGAAGTATTTGATAAACTAGAGAATATTTATGCAGAGGTTGACTGGCAATTAGAAGAAGACAGAATGGAAAGTTACGATTACGTATATGACCAGATCGTATCGCAAGGTGAATTGATTTCTTCTGTAATTTTAAGTTCATACTTAAATGAAGTTGCTGTGAAAAATACCTGGCTGGATGTTCGCGATGTCATGAAAACAGATGACACATATCGTGAAGCGATTGTTGACTGGAGTAAAACACAGGAACTTATTAATACAGTTGCAAAACCATCAGCAACAGACGGTATCGTTGTAACACAAGGTTTTATTGGATGTACGGCAGAAAACTGCACGACCACGTTAGGACGTGAAGGTTCGGATTATACCGCAGCAATTTTTGCGAATATGTTGGATGCAGAAAGTCAGACAATATGGAAAGATGTACCGGGTGTGATGAACGGTGATCCACGTGCGTTTGAAGATGCAGTTTTTATTGATGAAATTTCTTTTAATGAAGCCGTGGAGATGACATTCTATGGAGCAACAGTAATACATCCGAAAACAATTAAACCGCTTCAGAATAAAAATATTCCTTTACTGGTTAAATCATTTATCAATCCGGAAGGCAAAGGAACGATTGTGGGCGGAAGCGATAACAATTTACCTCCTATCAGAATTGTAAAAAATGACCAGGCTCTGATTACGTTACACACAAAAGATTTTTCTTTTGTTGAAGACGAAGTGGTAGCAGAAATTTTCTCTTCTTTTTCAAAAGCAAATCTGAAATTGAATATGATGCAGCAGGGTGCAATTTCATTTGAAGCTGTGGTCGATAATATTCCTGAAAAAATTGAGAAAGTAAAATCAGCTTTACAAAACAAGTTTGATTTTGTAATTGATGAAAATTTATCTATTCTTACGATTCGCCATTATACAAGTTTTGAATATATCAATAAGTTTAAGAATAACAGGAATGCTATTTTAGAGCAACGCAGACCAAGTACTTATCAGGGTTTATTAGCATAATTAGAACACCGCTCTTAACTGCGCACTGCCTGTATTTACAAGTCTTGCAGTTCCCGTTTTTCTACCTTCGTAAGTTAAACTCAATTCCAGGTTTTGTGAAATATTTCTTGTGTAGGTACCGCTCCAGATATAATTTTTACCCGGCTGCAGACCTTCTAAAATGGTGTACGCTTTGGTCGTTCCGTTTTCACCTGAATATTTTACAAGCACAAAAGAGAATTTTGCTTCCAGTGTATTTTTAGTCGCTTTACTGTAACGCAATTCAAATTCCAGCTTATTTGATAATGTTTTTTCACCACCTAAATTTGCGGCATTGTTTTTTTGCGTTAAACCATAATTTATTGAGGTTCTGACCATCGTCTTATAATTATATGTAAACTTAGGTTCAATATAATAACCCCGTATCTTATAATCATTCGCATGAAAATAATCCGATACCAAAGCCAGTCTTGACTGCATAAATTTCATATTCAGTGTAAACTTCTGGCTCAGATTATAATAGGCTTCAATAATATTATCCATACGGTTACGGGTATCAAAACCATTAATCAATAACACTTTATCATTTACTAACTGGTTGGTATACGTAAAGGAATAAATCGGGTCACCGGAATTGAAAATAAATGTATTTCGGATATTGGAATTTAGTGTGATTGTATTAGAATCTGAAGTTCTGAACACAAATGGATTAAATACTTTCACTGCATTGCTTTTGTAGGTCTTTCTTTTGATCTGCATATAAGACTGAAATGTCAGTTTTGACATAAAATTTTTAAATCCTTTTTCATTAAACCAGATTGATTTTGGTTGTATCGTTATATTCTGCGTATAGCCTGTAGAATTTGCGCGAACATATTCATTCAAATCTGTAAGCACACGCACAAATTGGGCGCTGTCATTAAACTGTGACGGCACAAACTCATTGATTTCTCTGATAGTATTTTGGTTTTGATCTATCCATTTATAATAACCTTGCCCTGAAGGTACTTCCAGATAAGTGAATTGCCTTACACGCTCTCTCCCACCGCCTAATTCATAAATAAAATTCAAGCGCAAAAATCCTTTTTTAATCCGTGCGCCATATTCTGTTCTACCTAAAAATGTTTGTTCAGATTTTTGCTGAATAGTTGTATCTTTTACCACCAAATTTCTATATGTAAATGTCCAGTTAAAACTTTGATTCTTTAATTGATTGGCGCTACCATGAAATTCTATAGTATGTGCTGTTGTAGAATCTTTGTAGGCAGCATTTTTTACTTCAATATCTTTCCTGTATTTATATTCCAGCATAAAATTCCACTTTGCAGTATCCGGCATAAAAAACTGAAATGATAAATTATTATTTCGGAAAGAATTCGATTGCAATTCATTTGTTTCTCTTCTCTTAAAAATATTATTTTCCTGATAAAACCCAAATCCAAAACCTAGTCCGCGAACTTTTGCAATAGAATATGAAGCGTTGAAAGAAGGCCGGAGAAACGTTGATTTATATAGTGAATCCTGTGTATTCAGAATTCTTAAATCAGTATTTATTTTTATGCTTTTATAATTAGTTGCAAAGGTAAGCCAGTTTTCAAATCCTTTATATTTCCTCTGACGAATAAACGTAGAGAACTTATAACCCGCAGAAATATTGTGTTTGATATCCAGTAACCCTGTCTGGTAGCGCGCAATATGTTCTGTTAAATCAGCCTGGTTTATAATATTCCAGTCACGTGTAAATTCTATATTTCTATATGGTTCTATCTGCTGAAAGTTTTGAGATTTAAATTCATAAATCAATGCATTCGTATAAACTAAATTATGACGAAAGGAATCTGTTCTGTTGAGTTGTACATTTGCAGCATATCCTTTATTCTCTTTCTTTCCGATGGGCGAATATAAATTTTTATCAAAGTTGGAAAAACCCATTTCTGCACGTACATTCATTTTTGAGTTTATCTTGTAGCTTGTTCCAAATGTAAACAACAACTGACTCTTCGGTGTGACCAATAATATAAGGGGTTCATATGTTCCCTGCGGGATACCGTTCACCGGAGCGACCCATTGATATACTCGTACATTATTTGAATTTTTTGACGGAATATAATTTCCTTTATTCGGTCCGACATACGAAAAGTTTAATAAATATTTTGCACTGTCAGGATTTGTTTCATACACAAAAACGGAATCGTATGTTATAAAATTTACCGTAGAATCAATTATCTTATATTGCACACGATTCGGGTCAAAAGTTGTTTCTTTAACACCGGAAACATATGCATTCGAAATATCATTACCGATGCTTGCTAAATACGCTTTTGTACTATCAGATAATGTATTGGTGATGGGTTTGCTTTTTGCATCCTGTTCTGAATATACCTGTGTAAAAACAGTTAACTTTTTCCATTGGAAATTAACTGCTTCATGTATGGTAGTTCTTAAATAATTTCTTTCCGAATATTCAAAATCCACTTCAATACGGGAATCCTTTGTAATCAAAAACCGCGGCATAAAAATAATTTCGCCCGTATTGTAATCCATGATATAATCCAGCAACTCGCCTCTTTGTAATCGAACACCATCTACATATACTTTTTCACTTCCTGCCAATATGATCAAAAATGTTTCGTTGTTATTTCCAACCAGACGATAGGGCCCCTGATTTCCTTCTGTTCCCTGAAAAATATTTCGTGTAAACTTTCCCCTACTTACACCCAATGATGTGGATGTTTGCAAACGCATTCCGTTTTTAAATCTTAAATCGTTTACATAACTCGCACCTTGCAGCTGTTTTGAAAATTTCATAAAATAGCTGTCATAACTTTTTAAGTTATAATCTCCGGCGATGATGGTATGCGGATCTTTTTTTAATTGAATATACACTTTGTCAAAATCCTGTAATTGCTGTGTAGTGCCGTCAGGCTGCAACGGAATATTATTATCTGTTAATGCTGCTGTGATTTCAATATCATTACCGATTTTTCCGCTTAAGCGCAAATCCAGATTTGAATTCAATGTCAGATCCTGGTTAGAACCGAACTGGATACCACGCGCAAAATTTCCGCTGTAATTCAATCCTCCAAAATCTAAAAACGCGGCAGTCTGTTCCACTTTTGGCTGGTAATAAAAACGTTCATAAAATAAAGAATCCCCTTTTCTGATCTGGTTAGGATTTTTATGCTGAACAGATTTCGCTAAAAAAGTTGGAAACGAACGGTATGTTATTAATATAGAATCTGGTTTAATTCCATTTTTAAAAATCAATTTTCCCGATGCATAATCCAGTTCATAATTTTCTTTAGCAATAATTCCATCAGTTTTCAAATCCCGCATCACGATTGAGTTTGGAAAAATACTCAAGGTGTCAATCGTTAGAGTATCCGACAGTTTCGTTAAAATCTGACTTCGTAAATTAGAAAACTGCGCATAATTTACAGGCTGAAATTTTACAGAAGGTTTATACAAACCTGAATCAACGGAATACCTGGATGGTGCTGTTTGCGCATTTACAGACATCAGGCTAAAAAGAAAGCAATAGAATAGTATAGTTCTTTTAAACAGCATGTATTAGTAAAGGTAAAAATAAAGACATTATTGTATTAAAGTCGAATTTATTTACCCGTATTGTTTATTTTTATCATATCATGAGCATTGCAAACATTATCAGAAACAGAAGAACTGTGAAACCGGAAGATTTTAACGGTTCAATCATTCCTCAAACAGATATAAAAGAACTATTGGAAGCCGCTAACTGGGCGCCTACACATGGAATGACAGAGCCATGGCGTTTTGTTGTTTTTTCAGGAAAAGATGGTGTGCATCAATTCGGAAAAATACACGCAGATTTGTATAAACAAGAAACACCTGCTGAAAAATTTATACAAAAGAAATATGATTCCATTTTACACAAACCGGATACGACTTCGCATTTATTTGTCATTATAATGAAACGCGGTGACCGCGACAATATTCCTGAAATTGAAGAACTGGCGGCAACTGCTTGTGCAGTACAAAACCTTTTACTGACAGCTGCAGAAAAAGGTATTGCTGCTTATTGGGGAACCGGCGGCATGTGTTACCATCCGTCGTTAAAAACTTATTTAGGATTTGCAGAGCAAGACAGAATTATGGGTTTCATCTATTTTGGTTACACTGATAAGGAACATGCTGAAGGTTTCAGAAATTCAACAATAGAAGAAAAAACAAGCTGGTTTAACTCACAAAATTCTTAATTACAAATCCTACGATTGCTGCAATTACAACAATGTGCGGCTCCTGTATTTTTTTGAATTTATATAATATGAATGCACTTGCTAAAGCGATAACTGCTGTTGGAATATCAATAATTGAACGCTGTGCTAAAATTAAAACTGCACCAACAATTGCACCGATGGCTGCGGCTGTAACGCCATCTACAAATGCTTTGATATAAATATTTTTTGCAAACTTTTTAAAGTAAGGAGCCGGCAAAACGGTTAAAACATAACATGGCAAAAAGACTCCTAATGCAGCTA
>JAYVPA010000192.1:0-14737 GCA_043757615.1 Sphingobacteriales bacterium
TCCTCCTGATAAAACTGAACAAAATTTAGGCACCATAAAAGTTAGTGAAGATTCCAAATTATTGCAGGAAGTACAGGTAACGGCTGAAAAAAGTGTATTACAACTGGGAACTGACAAAAAAATATTTAATGTAGATAAAAGTGCTTTGAGCAGCGGTGGTTCCGCAACAGATGTTTTAAAACAAATACCAACTGTGAACGTAGATGTGGATGGAAATATTTCTATGCGCGGTTCGGGAAACATCACAGTTTTTATTAACGGAAAACCATCGGGTATTACAGGAGCCAACAAACAAGCTGTATTAGACGCTATTCCTGGAGGTGCAATTGAAAGCGTAGAAATCATTAATAATCCCGGTGCTAAATATGATGCGGAAGGTGAAGGCGGAATTATTAATCTCGTACTAAAAAAAAATATTGCCAGAGGATTTAACGGCAGTGTTTCAGCCGGCTACGGAACAAAGTATAAATCTAATGCAGGTGTATCTTTGAACTTAAGAAAAAACAAAATCAATCTGTCGACGAATTATGCTTTCCGGTTTAATGAAAATTATTCTACCATACAGAATAACAGACAAAATTTTACAGATTCCACTCTTTATTATTTAAATACGCATGAAGACAGTAAACGGTTTAGTATCTCCAATACACTTTCGGGAAATTTAGATTACAATATCAATGACAAAAATACACTCTCCGTTAACTCTTTGGTGGGTTATAATTATTCCAGAGTAAATGAAGTAAATTATTTTAATTTTTTAGATTCATTCGTCGATTTATATAATATCTACGACAGATTTAATCTCGAGCCGAGAAAAAATTTGAATGTGGATGCCGGTATCAGTTACCGTACTACTTTTAAATCCAGTGCAAACGATTTAAATTTTGCAGTTAATTATTCTTATTTACATGCTGCTGAATCGCCTTCCTATAAAGAACAAATACTAAGCATTACAGATAAATCTCCATTGCCGGGCGAACCTGCCATTTCTCATAACTATACCAGAGATGTCAACAATATAGCAAGCTTTCAGGCGGACTATACACAGCCATTTGAAAAGGCAAAAGGGAAATTGGAAATGGGTGCAAAAGTATCTTACAGAAATTTACTGAACGATTTTAATGCAGATTCTCTTAACAGAACTACACAGCAGCTTATTCCGGATAACAGTCTGATTAATCGTTTTAACTATCGTGAAAATGTAAATGCCGCTTATTCTATTTATAGCGGAAGTTATAAAAAATTCAGCTACAAAGGCGGTCTGCGTGTAGAGCAAAGTAATATAAAAGGAATGCAAACGGTAGGCAATCAGTCGAATGCTCAGCATTATTTTGATTTTTTCCCATCTGTCTTTTTCTCACAAAAATTTCCTAAAAGTCATGAGCTTCAAATCGCATACAGAAGAAGCATAAACCGCCCTGACATACAACAACTCAATCCTTTCGGAGACTATTCCAATCCATACAACATCAGAAGAGGAAATCCGGATTTAAAACCTGCTTACACTGAATCTGCGGAACTGACTTATGTAAAATCTTTTGAAAAAGGTATCTATTTAAGTGCTACCGGTTACTTCCGGTATACCAGAAATTTCTTTACACGTTTTGTAAATGTAGATTCAAATGGTGTGTCTATGGTTACGTTTGGTAATTTAGCAAATGCACAAAATGTGGGGCTGGAATTAATTACACGCTCGCAAATTACCAAATGGTTGAATGTGATGCTGAATGTAAATTTATACAACAATAAACTAAAAGGAAATATCCCTAATGGTGAAGTAGATGCAAACTCAAGTTCTTTTCAATGGAATCTTCGGTTTATGAGTAATATGACTGTATGGAAAACAGGAAGTCTTCAATTCATGATGAACTACATGGGGAAAATACGCTTTCTGCAAGGATATATTAAACCCGGATTTTCTGCAAGTATCGGATTTAAAAAAGATTTCCTGAAAAACAACAGGGCAAGTATCTCTGTTAATATTCAGGATGTTTTTCACACACAAAAATTTCAGATCCATACAGAAGGAGCTAATTTTAAGGCGAATGTAGTTCGGCAGTCACAATCAACCTTTGGCAATATTACTTTCACCTATAAGTTTGGGAGAAGTGATGAAAAAACAGCAACACCGAAACCTAAGAAAAATAATTTTGAAGAAAATAACAATAACAGTGATGTAGGATTTTAAGATTATCTTTTACCGAATTTTAATTCTTTAATCATTTCCTGAAACTCTTTATCTTTTGCCCAACTCATGAAATATATGTCTTTTGCTATGTAAGAAAAATACTTTGCATCTACAAACAATCCGGCCTTTTTAGCTTCCCGTAATGCATAAAAAGTATCCGTCTTGTTACCTTCTGCAGCAAAAGACCGTGCAGTCTGGTATTCTGCAAAACCTATATCATTTGTCAGCTGCATTGCTTTATAAAAATCACTGCGGGAGCCTTTAAAATTAGCCATCTCAATCTTACACATACCACGGTCTATATACATTTCTGATTTATAATTGACCATGCTGATTGCGTTATCAAAAAACTGTAAAGAAACAGGATAATTTTTCTGGGCATATAATATCTTGCCTAAGTAATAGAAAGCGTTTTCATCTTTCGGATCCAGCTGTGAAGCATATAGTAAATCTTTGTAAGCATTATTAAGATCATTCAAATGAAACCTTACGATTCCCCTGTTCCGGAATGCCAGTTCAAAATCAGGTTTTATTGCCAATGATTTATTAAATTCTATTTCTGCAGCTTTTAAGTCAATAATATTTGCTGTTGCTATATTCTGATTATTATAAGTAGCAGAACCTTTATTATTATGAGCTATATAATTATTCGGATCTATTTTCAGCACACGATTAAAATCTTTGAGAGCCAGTTCAAATTTATCAGCATAATAATAGCACATGCCACGACTGTTTAATAAATTAATGTCAGAGTCATGTTTGAAAATTGCTGCATTGAAAAATGGTATGGCATCATCAAATTTTTTATCTTCAACATACATATTTGCCATATCTACAAGTGCCGGATAACATTTTGGATTTAGTTTTAAAAGTATCGTATAAGTTTCTACAGCAGCTACATAATTTTTTATCTTATAAAGACAGTATGCTTTCCAGTATAATGCAGAGGTATCGTTTTTATGTGTTTCGAGATAACTGTTAAGTGAAGAAAGAGCAGGCTGATAAAATTTTTTATCAACTTGTTGTTTTGCAAAATCTAAAACCGGATCGATTTTCTGTTTGGCAGAGGATGAATTAGCGGAGAACAAAAAAGCAAAAAACAGTAATACAGTAAAGCGTAATACATTAGCAGAAACAAAATTGAGTTTTCTGATTAACAAACTCATTATTTTCACTTTTTTATAGTTTATGTTTTTCCAATTCAATGATAGAGAAATCTTTCTTTTCAATTCTTTTAAAGTTTCCACTATTGTTTATACTTATAACTTCGTATTCTGTCGGCACTTTTATGTAAATTTTCACCTCGTTCAACACATCTTCAGCCCATTCCAGCTCCACCCTATTACCACTCAGGAAGATATTTTCAATTTCCGTGCCAGAAAAAAAGTGTCCTTTACTGCCGGCAATGGCAAAAGGCGTATGTCCAACCATGAGGTAACATTTTGATGTATGTTTTGGTATTTCAATTACCTTATTGCCTTTTACCAAATCTTCTTTTACATTATCATAGAAGAGATTATTGGGTAATTTGTACATTTTCGACAATTCACTGACGTTTATTAACGCTAAATAGTATCGGTCTTTTATGCTAAAATTAATAGTATAAAAATTATCATCAAATCTTACCTGCACATCCTGAATTGGCATCAACGGAAAAATGGATTTATACCAGAATAATTGCTCTTCGTCGTATTCAGAAATATTATCAGACGTAAATAACAAATGTCCGAATAATAAATTAGCAAGCAGCAACGAATATTTTTCTTCAAATGATAAAACATTTTTATTTTTTCTTAACATAAAAACATCCGGGTCGTTCCAGAACCATTTGCCTGATAACTGACGACGTGAAATGGTATTATGAATCGCATTTAGAACAGAGGGTCGCTCTCTTGCACGAGTCCATTTCAACAATGTAAAATCCCAGCTTAAATGTATGTCAGGTCCGATTCTGCAATATTCTGTCGTCCCGTTTGCTGCACTCAGCGGAACACCACAGCCTAATATCATTTTACTGCCAACGCATTCGCGCAAAAACTGCATGGCATCATACATGATTTGTCCGCGCGATTTTCCGTTTCTTGCTAACAACGCAGTTCCGTATAAAAAATCCAGTTTTACCAGATCAAAATTCCATTCATTCAAAATTGTATGAAATACTTTTTTCAGATATGCACGCACTTCTTCATTGTATACATCCAAAGCATAAAACCAATAACTCCACATTGGATTGAAACCTATCTTCAGAAATTTACCTTTCTCATCCTTCAAAATCCAATGCGATTTTTCTTTTACAATAAATGAATTTTGTTCACACGCAAATGGCGCCAGCCACAATCCTGCTTTTACATTTTGCATATGAATTTTGTGTACGATAGCTGTCAATCCATTTGGAAATTTTGTATTAAAATTCAGCCAGTCTCCTACTGATTTCTGCCAGCCGTCATCAA
The DNA here is from genome assembly GCA_043757615.1 of Sphingobacteriales bacterium. Lineage (GTDB taxonomy): Bacteria > Bacteroidota > Bacteroidia > Chitinophagales > JADIYW01 > JADJSS01. The sequence goes on from JAYVPA010000192.1 coordinate 4,639, forward strand.
TCTGAAAAATTTCTATCGGTACTTTATTATTTACAAAAGCATTCAGATTGTCTTCAATAATTTTTTCAGAAATATTGGTGTAATAATAATACCAGCTTGTCCAGCCAATGGCAGGTTTGGCGTTAATCGGTTTCAACTGCTGCGCTTCAAAATAATTCTGAAAACACATCCATTCAAATGAATCAGCAGAAAAAACATCTACCAATATTAATTCATCAGAAACCACCAATCCTTTACAATCTTTTTTTATCAGTAATTTATTTTGCAATGCCTGATGTTCAAAAATGGTATAACCAATTTCATCATTTAAAGAACCAAAAAATAATACTTTACGTTTTGGCTGCCGGATATAAGTATATGTCCAGCTATGAACAATCCCCTTTTTATTTTTATACTCATACAACTGACCATCGCCGTATGCTTCGCCAATGATTTTTATTCCGCGGCGCTGAGCTTTCAGTTTTTCTTCTTTTGTAAAAAATTTTGTTTCTGTCCAGGATTGAAACCCATTACAAAAAACTCCTCTTGTTTGGGAATAATCTATTTCTGTTTCTATATAAAAATCAATAAGCTCAATTTCCATTTTTGGCGAAAGCTGTACTTTATAACGTTTATCGTCATTTATATCTTCCAGTAAAAATTCGATTTTCAGATGCTCATTTTCAAATGAAGAAAAATCGGAGGATTTGATTTCATTTGCTTCCTGCCCTGAAAAACTATATTTCAAAAAAAATTGTTGGAATTTCATAAATGCCGTTGAGGTAAAATATTATATCTTGCAGACAAATTTACTAAAATGAGCATAAGAGTTTGCATACATGAAGAAAAATGATAAACTGCGAAACATAGTTCTGTGACGCAAAAAAATTAATCAATATCTATCACAAATTCTATCTGCACCATTAAATACAACAAAAAATACAGATAAAATGTCAATCAAAAATATTACTGTTATCGGTTCAGGCACAATGGGCAACGGAATTGCGCATATTTGCGCACAATTCGGTTATCGGGTTTCACTGGTAGATATTGCACAAACAGCTTTAGACAAAGCCATTGTTACTATTACTAAAAATCTAGACAGACAAGTTCAAAAAACTGCGATAACGGAAGAAGTAAAGAATCAAACATTGCAGAATATCCAGACTTTTACATCGGTGAAAGATTGCGCACCAAATAGTGACCTGGTGATTGAAGCAGCTTCAGAAAATTTTGTTATAAAAGAAAAAATATTCCGCGAACTGGATGAGATTTGTGCACCTCATTGCATTTTAGCAAGTAATACATCTTCAATTTCCATTACAAAAATTGCAGCATGCACTAAACGACCTGACAAAGTTATCGGTATGCATTTTATGAATCCGGTGCCGGTGATGAAATTGGTGGAAGTGATTCGCGGCTATTCTACGAGTAATGAAACAAATAACCTTGTTTTTGAAGTCTCAAAAAACTTGCAGAAAATTCCTGTGGAAGTTAACGACTATCCCGGGTTTGTAGCAAACCGAATTTTAATGCCAATGATTAATGAAGCAATTTATTCTTTGTATGAAGGAGTGGCAGGTGTTTATGAAATAGATACGGTGATGAAGTTAGGCATGGCGCATCCGATGGGCCCACTGCAGTTGGCGGATTTTATTGGATTAGATGTTTGCCTGGCAATCTTACGTGTTCTGCATGATGGTTTCGGCAATCCGAAATATGCACCTTGTCCGTTGCTGGTGAATATGGTGACGGCAGGTTATCTGGGTGCAAAAAGCGGTGAAGGTTTCTACAAATATGAAGCAGGCAGCAAAGAATTAGTGGTGAGTAGTATGTTTACAAAATAATCGAGCGATATCCGTTATTATTCCCACTAATGTTAATATCTGAATATGTTAAAAAAATAGGAATTTTATTTTAAATTAACTAAATTAGATGTACGTAAACAAAATTACTAATTTAAAAAATTAAAAATGAAGAAACTGATTTTGATTAGCTCCTTGGTAGCTATTTTATTTTCTGCATGTCAGAAAAATTTAATTAATACAGATACCACCAATGCGCCTTCTGTAAATGCAAAGCGTTATTGTGCATCTATGGATGTTTTGGCTGAGCAATTAAAAGCAGATCCGACTTTGGCGGCAAGAATGCAATCTATAGAAGCATTTACAAATAATGTAATTGCAAATAACAAATCTGCACGTTTAGTAAATGGAGTTATTGAAATTCCTGTTGTGGTAAATGTATTATACAGAACAACTGCTGAAAATATTTCTTTAGCACAAATTCAGTCTCAAATAGATGTATTGAATGAAGATTACAATGGAACTAATTCTGATTTCTATAAAGTTCCTACTAATTTTTCCAATGTAAAAGCTATATATGGTATTCGTTTTGTTTTGGATCAAGTGGTAAGAAAATATTCTAATAAAACATCATGGGGTACAAATGATGCCATGAAAAAATCTAACAGAGGTGGAATTGACCCGACTTCTCCTACCACTAAAATGAATATGTGGGCTTGCACATTAGGTCAAAACTTATTAGGGTATGCTCAATTTCCTGGAGGAAATCCATCAACAGATGGTGTTGTAATATTAAACACAGCATTTGGTCGTACGGGTACTGTTCAAGCACCTTATAATTTAGGCAGAACTGCTACTCACGAAGTAGGACACTGGTTGAACTTACGTCATATCTGGGGTGATGCTACTTGTGGTGACGATATGGTAAGCGATACTCCTACAGCACATGGTGCAAACTTTGGTTGTCCAAATATTCCTTTTTATGGTTCATGTTCAAGCACTCAACCAGAAATGACCATGAATTATATGGATTACACTGATGATCCTTGTATGTATATGTTCAGTAATGGTCAAAAGGCAAGATCTTTAGCGATTTTTAGTACAGGTGGTCCTAGAGCTGCTTTCGCACAGCCCTAGTTGTTGCTTTCGCACAATATGAAGTATTTCTAATATAAAGAAGGCTGTTCATTCGAACAGCCTTCTTGTTTTGTGTCTTATCTCCCGAAGAATCGGGACAAGTATCATTTTTATGATGTATGTTCTGTATGAGATTTTATTTAAACTGCTCTTTAATAACTTTCAATATCTCATCGGAAACATACGGATTGCTGCCAAGGAGTTGTCTCCCATGAAGCCAATTATTTCCTCCGCTAAAGTCATATACTTTGCCACCAGCTTCCTGTAAGATTAGTGCACCTGAGGCAACATCCCAAGGCGATAGCGAATATTCAAAAAATGCATCAAAACGTCCGCAGGCAGTGAAACATAAGTCTATGGCTGATGAACCAAGACGGCGAATACCGCGTGTATTTGTCATCAGATATTTAAATACATTCAGGTATTGTTCCAATGAATCAAAATCGTAATAAGGAAAACCTGTTGCGATTAAACTATCTGCTAATTTTGCAGTTGATGAAACAGCAATTTTATTTCCATTTAAAAAAGCACCCTTATCTTTTGCTGCATAGAACAATTCATTCCTATTTAACTCTTTCACCACGCCAACCACAATTTCATCCTTATGCTTCAGCCCTACTGAAATACCAAACACCGGAACCTGGTGAATAAAATTTGTAGTGCCGTCTAACGGATCTATAATCCATTGCCATTCCCCTTGAGTTTGCGCTATCGTATTTTCTTCTGTTAGAAAAACAGCATCCGGAATAATTTTCTTCAATTCTTCTACCAGCAATTTTTCAGATTCTTTATCTACATAAGTTACGAGACTGTTCAAGGCTTTTGTCTCAATATCACTCTGTTGAATTTTACCGACTTCATGTTGAATGAATACTGCTGCTTTATTTACCGCGAGTATGGTTTGTTCCTGTATATCAATTAAACTATTCATTTTTTGTCTGAACTTTGATTTGTGTGATTTTTATGATTGATAAGATTCTAAAATTATTCTTTTGAATACTTTTCTTTATTAGTCATTGAAACATTTTCTTCTTTAGTTTTACCTTCCATTACAACAACAAACTCACCCTTCGGTTCTTTTTGTGTGAAATAAAGAATTGCGGCAGCTACATCTCCGCGAAATGTTTCTTCAAATTTTTTACTCAGTTCCCTGCTGATGGAAATTTTTCTTGTTTCACCAAAATATTCTTTTAGTTCATTCAATAATTTTATAACACGATAGGGTGATTCATAAAAAACAATAGTTCGTGTTTCTTCCAGTAAACCCTGTAATCTTTTTTGTCTTCCTTTCTGATGCGGTAAAAATCCTTCGAAAACAAAACGGTCTAACGCAAATCCTGAATTCACTAATGCCGGAACAAATGCAGTAGCGCCGGGCAGACATTCTACTTCAATTTCATTTTTGAGACATTCTCTTACCAGTAAAAATCCCGGATCAGAAATTGCCGGCGTACCTGCATCAGAAACTAATGCCATTGCCATTCCTGATTTTATTTTTTGCACGATATTTTCTACCGCTTTATGTTCATTGTCTTTATGATAAGCCTGCAGCGGCGTATCAATCATATAATGCTGACATAAAAATTTAGAAGTACGTGTATCTTCTGCTAAAATAAGTTGAACCGTTTTTAATGTTTCGATAGCCCGAAACGTCATATCCTGTAAGTTGCCAATAGGCGTTGGAACAATATATAATTTCATTTTTTAATTATAGAATTGTAGAATTATAGACTGAAACATAAGATAATTTTAAGATGCAATATAAGTCAAACAAAATATAATCTCTAATCTATTGTACAATTCTCCAATTGTATAATTATGCAATTAATTTTATTAGTAAATCATCTAAATATGAAACCAGATGAAAAGGTTTATAACTACGCCAGTTGATATCCGCATATCTTTCATTTGTATTGATGTAAAGATGAATACCGCTTGTCTGCATTTCTTCAACAATATGTTCCCGGAAATTAATAGCAATTATCCAACCGTCATTATCCTTAACATCATCATACCATTCTTCATAATATTCATTACTGTCACCAAAGAATTGTAAAATATTTTCACCTATTAATACAAATTTTGAAATGCCGTTTTCAACCAACACATCTATGATTTCACGTTTTAAAAACATGATATCGTTTTGCAGGCAATCATTCCATTCCCCAATAAATTCTATTACAGCAGAGCCTTTTTTATAATCCACATATAATAATTTTAGGTATAATGTTTCCGAACCGAAATGATCCCACTGTGGGTGAATAAAATAATTGTAAATTTTATCTGAGAATTCAAACTCGCTATATTCGCGACCAAAAAAAGGAGATTTTTCATCTTCTTCTGCGGTATAGAAATCACGCCATTTCCAATATGGTTCTAAAGTGTGCAAATTAGTTTTGAGTTATGAATTCTGAATTTTGAGTTGAATTTAAAATTTAAAATTGAAATGCGCAACAAAGGTAGATAATTTGTCAATAGACGATGGTCCATAGACTATTGACTATCGACTACCTAAAAAATAATCTGCTATATCATCAATCGGATTGGTGACAAACTTACCCAATGTACATTCAAATTCGTCTGCCACTTTTTGCAGTTCGGGTTTAAATATATTGGCAATGGAGCCGACAAAACCAATCGGGAATTCCTGATAATGTTCAAAACAGGAAACGTGAAAATCAAAAAATTCTGTGAAGCCTTTTTGCAAAACGACCTGTGCATAATCTGTTTCCCTGAATTTAGAAAGTACCGGAGCAAAGCTTGCCAGGTATCTGTTCGGTGATGCTTCTTTATACACTAACTGAAATATAGTATTCTTTTCCAATTTGTATTCCGACAATAAATATTGTTCAATTTCCGGCGGCAATAAATGATATAAAAAATCGCGTAAAATCAGTTTACCGAAATAAGCCCCGCTTGCTTCATCTCCTAAAACATAGCCAATGCCTGCATATGATTCTGTCAGATTCTCTCCGTCAAAAAAAATGGAATTAGAACCTGTGCCTAATATACAGGCAACACCGGGCTCGCTTCCGCAAACTGCATATGCAGCAGCTTTCATGTCATGGTCTATTTCTATGTTTGCGTGTACAAATATAGATTTCAAGGCTGCTTCCGCAAGTTTGTTTCTTTCCGGACTGGAACAGCCTGCACCAAAGAATTTAATTTCTGTTACCGAACTTGCCGCTGCCAATAAATCATTATTGGAAAATACTTTCTGGTATATTTCTTCGTGGTGATGGATAATCGGATTGATGCCCAGTGTTTCAAAATATTTTCTGGATGTTGTTGCTTCGTCGTATAGCAACCATGCTGTTTTGGTAGAACCTGAATCTGCGAATAAGATCATATCTGTATTTTAGATTTATGATGTAAGATTTAAGATTTATAATGCACAATTTACAAAAATAGAATGCTATTTTTATCGTGTAAACTTTTTTTTATGAAGACAGCATTAGTAGTTGGCGCCACGGGATTGGTTGGCGGTCATGTTCTGGAACAGTTATTAGAGGACGCTTATTATGACAGCGTAGTTATTTTAACAAGAAAAACATTAAACAAACAAAATGCGAAGCTGAAAGAAGTTATCGTGAACTTTGACCAGTTGCAGAATTACACAAACGATATAAAAGCGGATGTTGTATTTTGTTGTTTAGGTACGACTATAAAACAAGCAGGTTCGCAGGAAGCATTTAGAAAAGTGGATTATGAATATCCGCTGCGTGTGGCAGAAATTGCAAAACAAAACGGCTCTTCCACTTTTCTAATTATTACCGCATTAGGTTCCTCTAAAAGCTCCATCATTTTTTATAACCGTGTAAAAGGTGAAGTGGAAGAAGCTATTGGTAAATTAAATTTTGATGCGTTTCATATTTTACAACCAAGTTTAATTTTGGGCGAGCGAAAAGATGCGCGCATGGGCGAAGGCATTGCACAAACATTATCTCCTATTTATGATACGCTGATGTTTGGTCCGCTGACAAAATATAAATCCATTAAAGCGGAACAGATTGCAAAAGCCATGATACATTATTCCAAATCCGAAACGAAAGGAATTATGAAACATGAGAGTGGTGAATTGCAGAAGATGTAGTTTTGGGTTTGTTTTATTATCGTCACAAGTTGCCTACGTTTTTTTGCCTGCGCCTCAAACTTGACAGCTTTGGTTGATGGCGAGAAAATCATTTAAATAGAAAATTATTTGATCAAAAATTGTAAAAAATGTGATGTTTATCTGCGTGCAAATATGAGGCTCAATACATTGATTATTATCCGTCTAATGGTTAAATCTTACTTGTAAATAAATATATGAAACAACCAACAATATAGATATAATCTTCTGACAATTATATTATCTTCAAAATGAATTATTAAAGCGGTGATTGCAGAAGGTGTGGTGTGCATAATTAAACGCCTGCTTCTTTTGTTAAATACTACCTTTTCCATTGACAAGATTTCCATTTGTATTTAACTTGAATGTCTTTTCAGGTTTGTATTATTCACTTTAAAACAAAAATTATGGAAGCCGCAGTAATGACTAACACGCAGTTAGTTCAGGATTCTTTCAAAGACTTTACAGACGGAAACATCCCTGCATTATTAAACAATTTGGCAGACAATGTAAAATGGTACACACCAGGTCCAAAAGAAATTCTGCCTTGGGCAGGTTTTTATGATGGCAAAGAAGCCGTTGCTAAATTTTTCTTAGCTCTTGACAAAGAAACTACTTTCACTAAATTCGAAGCTAACGAATTTATTGAACAAGGCGACAAAGTAGTTGCTTTAGGCGTTATGGAAGGTTTTTCAAAACGCACTGGTAAGACTTCTCGTTCTGAGTGGTCAATGGTTTTCACTGTAAAAAATGGTCTGATTACCCGATTCCAGGAGTATTCTGACACCTACAATTCAGTGCAAGCATTCCAATGATTCATTTTTAAATGAATTTATTGTCGAAAGAGTCTGTAAAGTCCTGATTTTACAGACTTTTTAATGGTTAATATACGAAATCAACCATTAAAAAAGTATTGCTTTCGCAATGACCTTTCATCAAATAATTTATGCAGGAACAGATACTACTGCATCTATAGATTTCCTGATGATATTCACCGCTTCTTTAATTTGTGCTTCATTAATTACTAATGGCGGAGCAAAACGGATAATGTTACCGTGTGTAGGTTTTGCCAATAAACCATTCTCGCTCATCTTCAAACACAAATTCCACGCTAATTCACCATCTGTATTCCAGTTATGTTCTGTTTCTTCGTTTGTTTTTATAACCATCGCATTCAACAAACCTTTACCTCTTACTAATTCAATAACAGGATGATTTAAATTACGCAATTCTGTTCTGAAAATTTCGCCCATAGCAGATGCATTATCTGCTAATTTTTCTTCTACTATTACTTTTAAACTTTCCATAGCAACTGCACACGCCAAAGGATTACCGCCAAATGTAGAACCATGTTCACCCGGTTTGATACACAGCATGATTTCATCATTCGACAAAACACCACTCACCGGCATGGTTCCGCCGCTTAATGCTTTTCCTAAAACTAAAATATCTGGTTTTATACTGGAGTGATCGCATGCCATCATTTTTCCTGTTCGTGCAATTCCCGTCTGAACTTCATCCGCAATAAACAATACATTTTTTTGCTTACATAAAGCTCTTACTTTTTGTAAATAATCATCAGCAGGAACTACTACACCGGCCTCCCCTTGTATAGGTTCTACCATAAATGCTGCGACATTATTATCCTGCAACGCCTCTTCTAAAGCCTGGATATTATTATATGGAATTTTTACAATGCCCGGTACAAAAGGACCAAAGCCACTATACGAAGATGGATCTGTTGATGAAGAAATTGCCGCAATGGAACGTCCCCAGAAATTATTATCACATACTACAATCACTGCTTTATTTTTTTCGATGCCTTTTACATCATACCCCCAACGGCGAGCTAATTTAAATGCTGTTTCACAAGCCTCTACGCCGGTGTTCATTGGTAATATTTTATCATACCCTAAAAGCGTAGTGATGTATTCCATATAAACACCTAATAAGTTGCTGTGAAATGCACGCGAAGTCAATGTCAACACTTCAGCTTGCTCTTGCATCGCTTTTACTATTCTCGGGTGACAGTGTCCCTGATTTACCGCTGAATACGAAGATAAAAAATCAAGATATTGTTTGCCTTCCACATCCCATACATGTACGCCTTTTCCTTTTGCCAATACCACAGGTAATGGGTGATAATTGTGTGCTCCGTATTTTTCTTCTAAGGCTATGATTTGTTGTGATGATAAACCGCTCATATTTCGTATTTTTACCTAACAAAGATACATCAAAAAAAGGAATTTTATTAGTTGTTGTGACAACTAAATCATATTAAATTTTAAACAGTATTTTTACAAAGACGACAGAATACAAGTAACTTAAATGGAAAACGAATTAACAGTACCTATAGAAATCCCATCTAAAACATGGTGGGAAATGCGCAGGCTGAAATACAATATAATTGTAGGTTGTATTGGCTTACTGATTATTCTTGACTTGAATTTATACATCAAAAAAGGAACTTCTTTTGATGCAGTTTTCTTTTTTACTTCTATAGGAGTCGGCATTATTTATGCTCTCTTATGCAATCTTACCTACACCATCTTATGGTTGCTGGATAATTTATCTTTCGGAAATGAACTTGTAAATTTTCATTCTCCGAAACGAACGGTTATTCTGTATCTTTTTGTATTTTTATCGTGTATGTTTCCGTTTGGAATCCTGCACCTTGTAAAAGATTTACTGTAATATTTTTACTGTAATGACCACGAATGTTTTATACATTTATAAAAGAAAATGAAGCTAAAATACACACTTTCCTTTCCTAATCCACACACGCACTATGTAGAAGTTGAAATGCTTATTTCTGAGATTTCAAAAAATGAATTGAGTTTAAAAATGGCAGTGTGGGCACCGGGCAGTTATTTAATCCGTGAGTTTCAACGCAATATTGATTTTGTAGAATGGTCCGCAGTCCACAGCTCACAGTCCACCGATTTTATAAGAGCAATTAAAGCAGATAAAAATACATGGCTTGTTAATACGGAAAGTCAGTCTGAGATTACTATCAGATACAGAACCTACAGTTTTGAATATTCTGTCCGTAATAATTTTGTAGATA
>JAYVPA010000193.1:0-3883 GCA_043757615.1 Sphingobacteriales bacterium
TCTAAAGATAATTTCAATTCATTCGGACAATCTATTCACTGGAACAGAATGTTCAGAAGCGTAAAGAGTTTATGTGAATAATGGCAATCATTCCGCCAAATATCAGAATAGCAAATAACACAAAATATATTTTGTGCGCTATCCGAAAAAAATGGATTGTACTGACACCCGAAGAAAAAGTAAGACAATTTATTTTACACAGATTCATCAATGAACATGGATATCCGCAGAAATATATCTCTGTAGAAAAAACACTAAAAGTAAATGAACTCAGTAAACGCTATGATATTGTAGTCTTTAATCAACAGCTGCTGCCCAGAATCCTGATTGAATGTAAGGCTGAATATATTGAAATAAAAGAAAAAACATTGCAGCAGATTGCTACATATAATATCAAGTTGCAGGTTCCATACTTGATGGTAACTAATGGAAATGCAAATTTTTATTTTCACATAAAAGATGATGCATCTATACAAATAAATGGTTTTCCTCGTTTTGAAGAATTATGATTATTAACCACATAGAAACATAGAATAATTAAAGACATTTCAGTCGGTAGTTTCTGTTTTTTTAGCTACAGGATAGCATAGATTCATCTTTGATGAATTTGCTATGTTTTTTTATGGCTTGCTACACAAATTGCAATGTCTTTTTTACTTTCTTTTTCTAAAAAATCTATGTTTCTATGTGGTTAATAATATCAAATTTCAATATTTTAATTTAACTTCATACTTATAAAATCTTAATCTCAATTAAAATGATACCTTCTAAAGCATATGCCGTTCACAGCCCAACAGACAAACTTGCACCATGGAATTTCGAAAGAAGAGAAATCGGTGCGAATGATATACTGATTGATATTTTATACTGCGGTGTTTGTCATTCAGATATTCATCAGGTGCGCAGCGAATGGTTTCCAGGAATTTATCCAATGGTGCCGGGACATGAGATTGTAGGACGTATTGTAAAAGTCGGCAGCGATGTGAAAAACTTTAAAGAAGGTGAATTAGCCGGTGTTGGCTGCATGGTCGATTCTTGTCAGGAATGTAATCAATGTAAAAAAGGATATGAGCAGTTCTGCGAAGCTGGCAAAACTGTATTCACTTATAACGGTTTAGAGAAAGATGGCAAAACACCAACATACGGCGGTTATTCCAATAAAATTGTAACCGATGAAAAATTTGTGTTACATGTTTCAGATAAATTACCGCTTGCAGGTGTTGCGCCCTTGTTATGCGCAGGAATTACGACCTACTCACCTCTTCGTAAATGGAACATAGGTAAAGGTCATAAAGTGGCTGTATTGGGCCTCGGTGGTCTTGGACATATGGCGGTAAAATTTGCAGTTTCTTTTGGGGCGGAAGTCACGGTGTTAAGTACTTCGGCAGATAAAGAAGCAGATGCAAAAAAATTAGGCGCACATAAATTCTGCCTGACGAAAGACGCAGCGCAGGTAAAACAATACAATGCTTATTTTGATTTTATTATTGATACAGTTGCTGCTGCACATGATTATGATATGTATTTAAAGATGCTCGCTGCAAACGGTGTGCAGGTATTAGTCGGCATTCCATCTACACCCATTTCATTCAGTGCATTTTCATTGTTGTCGAATGGCAGAAGCATCTCTGCTTCCTCTATCGGCGGCATACCAGAAACACAGGAAATGCTGGATTATTGCGCAGAACATAATATTGTTTCTGATGTGGAAGTCATCAATATCAATTACATCAATGAAGCATACGAAAGAGTCATAAAAAGCGATGTGAAATACCGTTTTGTAATTGACTTAGCGACGATATAACAACCTAAACTATTGACTTATTACTATTAAATAAGTATTTTTGTACTTTAAATAAGCATAATACCGTATTCCCCAATACAACTACATTTATACTTTAAAAGGTAAACTATATACTATGGATACAAAAAATGTAACAAAATTTTTTCTTTTTATTATATTTTCCGGATTTTCGTTCGCTTCATTTTCACAAAATATCAATATAAAAGGCACTGTAACTGATAGTAAAAAAAAGCAGGCTCTTTCTTATTGTAGTATAGTACTTTTAAATACTTCTATTGGAACACAAACTGATGATGCAGGAAATTTTAGCCTTAGTATTCCTAAAGAACAGGATGCAACCGAACTTGTTATCAGTTATATTGGATACAAAACAGATACTTTACAGTTAACACCTCTCCTTACAGAATATAATATTGCATTAAATCCAATTCAAAATTCTCTGGAGGAGATTACAGTAACCGAATTTTCAAAAACAGCGGAGGCGCAAAGAAATCCTGTTTCTATAAAATATGTGGATGCCAAAAAAATTGAACAGAGTACGGAAAGCAATATCATTGATGTACTTGCAAAAAATGTTCCCGGTCTGAATGCAATTAAAACGGGACCAAATGTTTCTAAACCATATATCCGCGGATTGGGTTATAACCGCGTTGTCACATTATATGATGGGATTCCCATTGAAGGACAACAATTTGAAGATGAGGAAGTATTGTCTGTTGACATGTATAATATAGATAATGCAGAAATCACTTTAGGTCCGAACTCCCTGATTTATGGGCCTGAAGCGCTGGCGGGTGTCATCAATCTGATTCCTGCAACACCAAATGACAGCGACAAAACCGTTCATGGCAGGTTTCTTTCAGAATATCATGGCAATAACGGACTCATCGGAAATTCACTTCGTTTAAATTACGGAAGTAAAGAATGGTCGTTTGTAGGTCGCGGCTCTTACAGAATTGCAAAAAATTTCAGTAATAAAATTGACGGAAAAGTATTCAATACAGGATTTCGTGAAATCAATGCTTCTGGTGCGATTACACATAAAAGTAAAAACGGATATTCTTCCCTGAATTTTTCCATCTATAATAATGCTCAGGAGATTCCGGACGGCAGCAGAGATTCACTTTCCCGCAAATTTACAAAAGCAATTTTTGATGATCCCGAAGATGACCTGGAGGCCAGGCCGATTGTATCTGATGAGGAACTGAATTCATACTCTTTGAGTCCAATCTACCAGCGTATCATACATTACAGGGTGTACAGTAAAAATCAATATTACTTTAAAGACCAGGGCAACATTTCTGCTATCTTTTGTTTTCAGCAAAACCAACGGAAAGAATATGATTTTCCACAGCAAAAAGAGCTGTTAGGCGTATCCATGAAACTCAATTCATACAATTATGATTTCAATTATGTTGTTCATAAATTTTCAAATACAGAAATTTCGGCGGGTTTAAGTGGTGCATTTCAGACAAATAAAAATGTAGATGCACATGACATTCCGATTTCCGATTACAAACTATTTGATATCGGTTCTTATTTAATGTCAAAATGGACACATAAGAAATGGACAATCAGCGGTGGAGCACGCTTTGACACACGTTTTGTAAAAGGAAAAGATTTTTACACTAAAGAAGATTCTACAACAGAATTGCTGAGTCAGGTATTTACGCCGGACACTGCAGGTGCTGAATTATTATTTCCTGCATTTCGTAAAACATATGTGGGTGTTTCTTCTAATTTCGGAACCTCTTACCGGATTTCAAAAAATATAGTTTTAAAATTAAATATTTCGCAAGGTTTCAGACCGCCGCATGTTTCAGAATTTGCATCCAATGGTTTAGACGGAAGTGCACACTCCTATTTTATTGGCAAAGAAGACCTGAAGTCAGAGTTTAACTGGCAATTTGATATGGGGGCAAGTTTTATCTTTAAAGATGTCAGTGCAAGCTTTAATGTATTTAATAACTACGTTAAAAACTATATTTACCTCGTACAACTGGTTGATGATAATGGTGATCCTGTTGAGCTGATTGAAGGAAATAAAACTTTCCAGTACAAGCAAAATAATGCTGATCT
>JAYVPA010000194.1:0-14620 GCA_043757615.1 Sphingobacteriales bacterium
TATTTTTGTTTCAAATAGTTCATTGTCGATAAAAAGCTCATACTTTAAATAAGTTGTTTTCGGTTGTTTAATAGACAATAAAACATCTTCGTTTAATAATAATGTTGGCACAAAATCATACTCTTCTTCTGGGTTAGATATTGTTCCTTCAATCTCTGATTTTTCAAAAAGCCTAAAATTATCTTGGCAGCTAATCTGTAATTTTATCTTAGCATTTTTTTTGTTAACTTTTATTGATGCTCCTATTGTGCCATTTTCATCTCCAATTTCAAATTTATCTTTTTCTTCGCTTTCACCAAGATTTTGATTAATCAATAATAAAGATGGAAAAATATCGTCTGAATCTATAAAAGTCTCCCATTCAAATTTTGCTTGAGATCTTGCTGTATTTACAATAAGTATTAACACAATAAAAATATACTTTTTCATAAGTTATTTGATTTATGGTTTCTTGTTTTATGATAGTTTAATTAAAATAAAAAACAATCTAATTAAGGTGAAAAATTATCTTATTTTGTAATATTTTTATCTTTTTAGTGCTGGCTTTAGTTCAAAGTCACTTACCTTTTTATTATTCATTAATACTAATTTTCCACTCATAATATATCATCGCCCAACTGTTTCCTTCATCAAAAGAAAACTCGTTACTTTCCGTTACAAGCCTTGCACCTAAAATATTATATTTCCCTGTCGGTTCTTCATCGTGCATATTCTTTATATTTTGTTGAGATAAATCACATTGACTACACTTTGTATATGTGCCATCATCATAAAATGCCCATAATCCTGCATTTGCATAGTATAAATACATTAATTTCTTTGATGGTGTTTTTTTTGAAAAATTTGTTGCATTACTTTTTGTTGGTAATTTTTTTATACTGTCCATTAATTCAGCATTTCTTTTTTCTAAATCTTTAACTTTACCTGATTCGTTCTTACACGAAATGATCAAAATGATAAGTATATATATAATTATTTTATTCATTTTTTATTGACTTTTTATTTTTTTTACCTACAAGATAGCGTGTAAGTCTTTATTTTTAAATAGCAAACCTGTGAATTCCGGTTGAATTAGTTTTTTACCTTTAAATGTCCAACCTAATCTTTCCAATTCTTTACGAAGCGTTTTTTTCTTTATTGTGTATCTTAAAAATTCCTGCAACGTAACTTCAAAAGATTTTTTTGCATCAGTTTCTGTTGCGCCATAACCTGTGATTTCCAAAGAAGGAGAGTATAAAATAATGTTTTTTCCTTCTTTGAATTGAATGATAGATAAAGTGCCTTTTATGCGTGCTATTTTTTCCATAGGTCTGGTGTAAATTTATACATAAATTGAATTTTATACAATATTTATGGTTAAGTAATCCGAATTTATAATCATATTCTCAAAAAAACTTATCTTAGACTAAATAAATCTCATGCTTAACAAATACAACACAGATTTTGGCTTATTAATTATCCGCGTTGGAATCGGAATTATATTTATGCTGCATGGCTATCCAAAAATAATGGGCGGTTCTAAAATGTGGGCAGACATTGGTGGCTCTATGGGAAACATAGGAATTCACTTTGCGCCAACGTTTTGGGGGTTTATGGCTTCGCTGGCAGAATTTGGCGGCGGTGCTTGTTTGTTATTGGGATTTTTATTTCGCCCTGCATTAGCCATGATGATATTCACTATGGGCATCGCAATATTAATGCACTATAAAAATGGCGATGGATTCAATGGCTACAACAATGCATTAGTCTGTGCTCTTGCTTTCATTGGATTATTTATTTCCGGACCCGGAAAATATGCATTGAAAATTGTACGCAGATAATTTTTAATTCTGTGATAAAAAATAAATCACTGCAATAATAGTAAGCACCGCAATCACAACTAATGTAATTTTTATAGCACTGTACGGTCTTTGTCCCTGCACTTTACCAGTTCTTCCATTTATGATAAACCGGTAAGGTTTTGCATTGTATTTATATGCGCTTATCCAGATAGGTAATAAAATATGTTTGAATGTAACATCGCTGTAAATTACATGCATGCTGTTTACACGTTGAGTATCGCCACCAATCTGTTGCTTTATCGTTATTTTAATTCCTTCTTCCATCACACCTTTTGCCATATCAAATCCTTGTTGCACACCTGTTTGATAGCACTCTGTTTGAAAACCACTAATAAAACTTTCATTGTAAGGTGTAAGGTTATTCAAATCCCAGGGCTCCAATGCACGTGTTACATGATCCGGCAATGATTGACTTGCAAGCACACATACATCATCGAATGAATTTTTTACAGCACCGCTCACATCACTCCATTGGGTTTTTCTTGTTCTCGTTTTTCCATCCGATTCATCATAATAATAATCACCACGTTCCCCTTCATAAGTTGTAGCCGCAGCAGAATCATATGTCCAGTAGGGCATATACAACCCTTTCAATCTTTCATTGAGCGTTGCATATTTTTTTAAATTATTAGGTGCAAACCATAAACCATTCAGCCATTTGGAAAATGTGACTTGCGCACTTTTATCATCTATCTTAAATGGTAATAAATATTTTGGTTTTATAATGGTAGAAGTTGTACCGCCTTGTATCACTAAAGGTGATGCACAAAACGCACAATTATCGCTGGTAATATTTGGGCGCAAAGTGGTGGTTGCTCCACAATTATTACAGGTTACCGTACTTACCGTTTGTTTTTCTTCCTGATTAATTTTATTGGAAATAAAATCCTGATATTTTATTTCTTCAATAACAACTTTTGAAACTGTAGGAATATCATTTTGGGCACCACAATATTTACATGCCAGTTTTTGTGTTCCCGGTTCATATTGTAATAATGCGCCACAATCTTTGCAGTTTAATTCATGGCTGATATTTTGTGATTTTTCTTCTAAATTATAATCCATCCTTTTTGGTTTTTTATTAGAAAAAAGACTTGGCAAGTTTTAAAAACCTACCAAGTCTGAATTTATATTTGCGAATGGCAAACTATCATATTATCCACTTACACAGCCGGTGGTGGTGGCGGTGGTGGAATCGCTCCAAAGATAGCCGCTAATTCCGGCACTGTGGAAGCTGCAGCCCATGCAGCCATACCAGCTTTCCAAACTACGCTGTCTTTGGTTAGCTGTCCGCTTTGCGCCATTTGCGTCAATGCAGGAACATCAAACGGTCCGGTTTGTGCGCCATTCACTGCTACAAAGATTTGTAACATTGGTGGTGGCACTGCACCGCCGCCTTGTTGACTGCCGGCAATTCCGCCCTGCATAATGCCGCCCAAGCCAACACCTACAAATGCACCTGCCAGACCGCCGCCATTTTCAGCAGCTTTTTCAATGCCTTGCGCCGTTTTCCATTGTGTCAATTTTTGCATATCAATTTTATCCAGACGAGACAATTCGAAGATTTCTTTTTTCACTTCATCCGGCATAGAAATATTCTCTACCAATAACGATGTTACTTTTAATCCATACTGGTCAAAATCATCTGATAACTTTTCCGCACCGAATTTCGAGAATTCGTCTAAGTTGGAGGCGAACTCTTCTATCTTTAATTTGCTTTCAGCAATTGCATCTGTAAGCTTTGTTACAATCAAGGTGCGTAATTGTCCTGAAATTTCTTCCGTTGTAAAATCTCCGTTTGTTCCCACAATTTCTTTCATGAATTTTCCCGCATCTGTAATGCGGAAAGAGAAATTACCAAATGCACGAATTTCTATCATACCAAAACGAGGATCGTTTAAGGTAATCGGATTTTTAGTGCCCCATTTTTGGTCGGTAAATTGTTTTGTATTTACATAATAGATATCAACTTTGAACGGAGAATTGAAGCCGTATTTCCAGCCTTTTAACGTTGTTAAAATTGGCATATTCGCAGTAGACAACTCATATCTGCCAGGCTGATATACGTCCGCTAATTTCCCTTCATTCAAAAAGATTGCCACCTGCGATTCACGAACGGTGAGTTGTGCGCCTGTTTTAATTTCATTCTGAAAACGCGGAAATTTCCAAACCAACGTGTCTTGTGTGTTGTCGGTCCATTCGATGATGTCTATGAACTCATTTCTGAAAGTATCTAATATTCCCATGTTTTTGGTTTTAATTGTTATAAAGTTATAAAAATATTTTTCTACAAAACTATATAACTGCTTTTTTTAATTAAAAGTTCCTATTGGAATAAAAAGGAAAAGTAGAAAGTAAGAAATTAAAATAAGTTTTAACAAATCCTTACTTTTGGCTTATTCATTATACCTTTTTACTTTTTTATGAAAACAACTCCACTTACAGATACGCATATTGCATTAGGTGCAAAAATGGTTGACTTTGCAGGGTTTTACATGCCTGTCCGTTATTCTTCTGATTTAGATGAACATCATTGTGTGCGTAATGCTGTTGGCATGTTTGATGTTTCGCACATGGGCGAATTTATACTGAAGGGTGAGAATGCGCTTTCGTTATTACAAAAAATTGTCTCTAATGATATTGCTAAACTGGAAAAAGGGCAAGCGATGTATGGTTATCTTCCAAATGAAACCGGCGGTATTGTAGACGATTTGCTGGTGTATCATTTAGAGGAAGGAAATTATATGTGTGTGGTAAATGCAGGAAATATTGATAAAGACTGGGCTTGGTTTAACAAACACAATACAGAAAATGCAGAGCTGCATAATATTTCCGATAATACCGCGTTGCTGGCTATACAGGGACCGAAAGCAACAGAAGCATTACAATCTTTAACTGAGGTAGATTTATCTTCTATTCCATATTATCGATTTAAAAGAGGAACATTTGCAGGTGTGGAAAATGTAATCATTTCTGCAACGGGTTATACAGGTGCCGGTGGTTTTGAATTATATTTTAACAAAGCACATGCTGCCACTGTATGGAATAAAATTTTAGAAACAGGCAAGCCTTTCGGTCTACAGCCAATTGGGTTGGGTGCGCGCGATACGCTGCGTTTAGAAAAAGGTTTTTGTTTGTACGGAAATGATATTGACGATACTACTTCGCCTTTAGAAGCAGGGCTTGGCTGGGTAACTAAATTTAATAAAGATTTTATTGCAAAAGATATTTTACTGAAGCAAAAAGCAGATGGGTTGAAAGACAAGCTGATTGGATTCACTATGATAGACAGAGGTATTCCGCGAGGACATTACATTATAAAAGACGCGGATGGAAATGAAATCGGACACGTGACATCCGGCACACAATCTCCGACTTTAGGCTATGGTGTTGGTTTAGGATATGTAGATAGTGCATCTGCTGCTGTCGATTCAGAAATATATATTGACATCCGCGGAAAATTATTAAAAGCGAAAGTGGTGAAATTACCGTTTTTATAAACTTACCTTCCATGTTTAAATGGATTTTATTTTTTAGCTGCGTTACAATTCTTTTCTCCTGCAAGAAAGAGAAAAATATTGCTGTCACTTACGAACGCCTTGATAACACTTATATCAGTCACCGATACAAAGACAAACTTACTACTGCTCAACTACTTTCCAGAATCAATACATTTATTCCAAATGCAGATAGCTTTATTCATCCGCAATATGATGTGACAGTTTACCGGGTTTTTTATTATACTCATAATTATCAAAACAATTTAATTACTGCAAGTGGTTTAATTTATGTTCCTGAAATAATAAATTACTTTGTGCCCGTTGTCTGTTATCAGCACGGTACTGCGATTCAAAAACAGGAAGTGCCTTCTGTTACTGCCGACATGGGTTATTATGTGCCATTTATTATGGCCAGCGAAACCGGCGCAATAGTTTGTGCCTCTGATTACATTGGTTTGGGATTCAGTGACGGCGTACAGCATTTTTACGAACCAACAGAAGAAGCCAATGCCGTAGTGGATATGCTCGGTAGTGTTCAATTGCTGGTGAATAAAACATATCATAAACTGACATTTGATTATGATATTTTTTTAATGGGCTACTCGCAAGGCGGACATGCAACACTGGCAGCACAGCGAAAATTGGAAACCCGATATTCCACACAATTTCATTTAAAGGGCAGTGCACCCATGGCGAGTTGGTTCTCGCTTGAAAAATCATCGCAATTTAATGTGATGAAAAATCCTGTAGATTATCCTTTTTCAAGTGCATATGCTTTTCTGATCAATAGCATACAAACTACGCAACAGGTTTATCCTTCGTATTCTTCCATTTTTATTCCGTCTTACGATTCGTTAACGAATGTATTATTTGACGGAGCACATACTACCGGTTATGTGAACACACAATTTCCAGTTAATTTTTATACTGCGTTACAGCCTGCCTTTTCAAATGACCTGAACAATGATTCGGAGAATGTGTTTCTTCGGGTAGCAAAAAAATATGATGTTATTAACGACTGGATTCCAAAGACACCGACTCGTTTTTATCACAGCTCAGGCGATGAAATTGCTTTTTACGATAATAGTGTGATTGCTTATAATACATTCAAACAAAAAGGCGGCAATGTAGATTTATTAAGTTTAGGAAATGTACCCCATTTTGAAGGAAATATTCTTGGTATTGAAAGAGTACGTGAATGGTTTTATCCTTTGATAAAAATTACGCCTTATTAATATTCATTCACTCTATTTAACATCATACCCTAAACTTCTTTTATTTTTGTTTGTTAATTTGCGAAATAAACCCCTGGTTCAATGAAAAATTATTTTTTAGCTGTAATTATATTTTGTTTTACTTTTTCTGTGCACGCACAACCAGCCATTCCTGTTTTTAGTCTTACGCAATATCAAAAACGTGTAAATCAAAAAAATGATACATTATATATTGTAAATTTTTGGGCGACTTGGTGTAAGCCTTGTGTTGAAGAATTACCATCATTTGAAAAAGCGGCACAATCATTTTCCAAACAGCCTGTAAAAATTATCCTGGTGAGTCAGGACGCAAAAGCACGTACACAACAAGTAAAAGATTTTCTGAAAAAAAATAATTATTGTTCCGAGTCATTTATTTTATCTGAGGGAAACCCGAATATCTGGATTAATAAAATTGAAAAGAAATGGTCGGGTTCGCTTCCGGCAACATTGCTTTATAAAAAAGGGACTAAAATTTATTTTCACGAAGGTGAATATGCTTCGTATGAAGAACTTGAAAAAATTATTCATTCTAAATTATAAAATAGAACTCATGAAAAAATTATTTTTTGCGATGGTCGCAATTCTTGGAATCAGTTTTCATTCCATCGCCGCAGATGGCTATGCTGTTGGCGCATCCGCTGCAGATTTTAAATTAAAAAACATTGACGGAAAAACTGTTTCCCTGTCTGATTATACTGCAGCGAAAGGTTTTATCATTACGTTTACCTGTAATCATTGTCCGTATGCAAAAGCGTATGAAGACAGAATCATTGCATTGAATGCAAAATATGCTGATAAGGGTTATCCTGTAATCGCTATCAATCCGAATGATGCATCACAATATCCTGAAGATAATTTTGAGGCCATGCAAGTGCGTGCAAAAGAAAAAGGTTTTACATTTCCTTACCTGACAGATGAATCACAGGAGACTGCAAAAAAATATGGTGCTTTAAAAACACCACATATTTATTTATTGCAAAAAGCAGGAAAAAATTTAGTGGTAAAATATACTGGTGCGATAGATGATAACTGGGAAGATGCTTCTGCTGTAAAAGAAAAATATGTTGAAAGTGCTGTGGATGCTTTACTGGCAGGAAAACCTGTAGTTGTTACAAGTACCAAAGCCATTGGTTGTGGTATCAAATGGAAAAAATAAATTATTAGTTGCTAAAAAACCTGTCCTTGCGGACAGGTTTTTTTATTAAAATGCTTTTTAAATCCGATTCTGAAAATTTAATCTTGCTTGTGCGTAAAGTAAATAAGTAATTTTTCAGTTAGCATTAAGCTAATTCGCTGTTCAAAAAATCCATTAATTCCTTTACATAGGCTACGTTAAAATTAAATTCTATCCCTGCGGTTTTATACATTTCCGGAATTGATTTCGTGTAACCCAATTTCAATGCATTTTTGTAATCTTCTATCGCCTTCTCCTTGTTTTGCTTATAGTTTCGCCATACTGCAATCGCGCCTAATTGTGCAATACCATATTCAATATAATAAAACGGCACTTCAAAAATATGCAGTTGTTTATGCCACAATACTTTTTTGAAATCTTCGTACAACGACCAATCTATTTCATCGCTGGTCAATTCCTTATAAAATTCCGCCCATTTATTTTCACGTTCTTCGCTGGTATGATTTGGATTGGTATAAATCCAGTGCTGAAATTTATCTATCAATGCAATCCATGGCAGCATCGTAATAATTCCTTCCAGATGTGTTTCAATTGCACGCTTTTTGTCTGCATCATTATAGAATGCATCCAGTCCGTCAAACGTCATCAATTCCATACTCATGGAAGCAAGCTCTGCCATCTCTGAAGAAATATCCTGATCGAAATTATAGGGCAGTGTACGCATCAAAAATGAGTGTACTGCATGTCCTGCTTCATGCACCATCGTTTCCAAATCCCGATGTGTACCCGCCGCATTCATAAAAATAAATGGCACACCGATTTCCGGTAATGTCATATTGTATCCACCCGGTGCTTTTCCTTTACGTGAATTTAAATCCAGATAACTCATGTTATCCATGATGGAAATGCATTCTGCAAAAAATGAATCTACTTCACTTAAACATTCAACAGATTTTTTAATCAATTCTTCCTGTGTGCTGAATGGCTTTAATGCCGGTAAATTTTCCGCATCAACATCTAAATCATATGGAAATAAAGAGGAAACATTTAGTTGTTGTTTTCTTTTCTGATGAATTTTTTTCACCAATGGAATTACTTCTGTTTTTATCGCTTCATGGAATTGTTCGCATGCTTTTACATCGTAATCAAATCTTCCAAGTTCCGCAAACATATAGTCTCTGAAGTTTTCAAAGCCTGCATTCAACGCCATTTGATGACGTGTCTTTAATAATTCATCAAACAGATTATTCAGTTTTTCCCTGTCCTGAAATCTGCGGCTGTTTGTTTTTTCAAAAATTGTTTTGCGCAATGCTCTGTCCTGATTTTGTAAAAAAACTGCAGCCTGCGGCAAAGTGTATTCATTGCCATCATGCTCTATTGTCATCGCTCCAATCGTAGTTCCGTATTCCTGTGCCAGCATTTGTGTTTGCTGAGATAATGGAATATTTTCTTCGCGAAAAATAGCAAGTTGTGTTTTTAAATTACGCAGATACACAAAAAAGCGCTCATTTTCTAATTCATTCACAAAAACGGAATCTGCCAGTTTTTTATTTAGCAGATTAGATACCGACATCCATTTTGGCATAATGTGCTGGATGAAATTTTCGTAGACTTTTACATGCCCTTCATTTTCTGTATCACATGTCTGGCGAATATAACGCCAGCGATATTCTTCATCAACTACTGCATCTGTTTCGCTTCTGTCTGCCATCCATTTCATCAAATCTTCTTTACTTTCAAGAACCCGGTTTGATAATTCTTCGTAATAAGATGTTACATCTTCCCAGGTGTTTACAATTAAATCTTCTGCAAGATATCTTCTCTTATTTCTGGTTATGGTGGTTTGCATAAAATATTTTTTATTAAATAAAAAAGCCCTGAAAGTTGCTGTATGCAAACCTTCAAGACTTAAAACAATATATATTACACTTTGTTTTTAGTCTGTCTTTGTTTAGCTACTGATTGCTGGTGAACCGTCATATCTTTTGCCGGTGCTTTTGGTGTATGGGTTTGTGTTGTCTTAACTACTGTTTTTCCTTCTTCACCGGCTTCTGGCTTTTTGAAAATATCTAAATCTTCTAGTATAGCATACCATTTAATCAGTTTCTTGATGTCAGAAATATTTACTCTTTCTCTGTCAAAATTTGGCAGGATAGTTCCCAAATAATTTCTCAATACATCATTAGAACCATTCGCATCTACCGGAGTGTTGGTCGCTTTTTGATTTTTCATTTCAATAAATACATCCAGCAAGGGAACAGTATCATTATCTGTATAGATAGCAATATTTTCTAAGGGTGAAAACATATGCTGACGGTTAGAATAAAACTTTTTATTCTCACCATTCAATTCGCTTAATATTAATCCGTCATTTCTGTTAGCAACTACTCTTTTCAGGCCTGCAATGCCGGTTACGGCAATAATTTCTTTGAATTCCATAAACACTTATTTTATGAGACAAAAATAGGAAAATGTTATGGAATAGCGCATGAAAATATGTTAAGAGGAAAAATTAAAAACTTATGGTGATTTTTCCTGTATAAGCGAATATTTCACCGTTCTTTTCGTAAAACATTTTTATGAAATATATACCAGCCGGCAATTTCTCATTTACGGAAATCTCTATGGTATTTCCCGGATATTCGCTGGTTTGTATTTCTTTTCCGGCAATGTCATAAATCGTTACATTCCATTTATTAGTTGTCGTTTCTTTAGGCAGTTGTATGGTAAAAAAACCTCTGGAAGGATTAGGAAAAACAGAGATATTCGATGCAACAATATTTTCCTTAATGCCTGTTGTGCGTGTATCGCAATCCATTAATCTGTAACAAAAAGCCGCAATATGCCGTTCTGTACTATCCAATATTGGCTGATTGATGAGGTTAAAAATTATGTCGGGAAAACTTAAATTCATAAATGGCACATGACCTCTTCCTATCCAGTCTTCAAATTCGCAACGTATACCCTGATTCATCATTCTTGGATATTGTGATTTCCCTCCATATAAAACTGGTAAAGTCTGAATATTAAATGGATGTCCGAAATTGTATGGTACAATTTCATCCGCAGAACCGTGCACCAACAACACATCAATATTATTTGACTTTATCCAGCTGGTATCCAATAAACCTCCGGAAATACTGATGGTTATTTTTGGTTTTACTTTATCAAATTTATGTCTCAGTATAGAGTCCGCGTTTGGACCATTTGCCTGTATAATCCAGTTCTGATAGTTCTGCGGCAGCATTTGCATGCTGTCTAAGTAACTGATGAACATAGCAGAAACCGCGCCGGCTGACACGCCTCCGATAATTGCTTTGGAGGTATCGATACGATATGGATTCCCATTAGTGTAAGTATCTATCAAATGATCGATTGCATCTTTAGTATCTATCAATGCGCGTGATACTGCTTTTACCATTGTCTCTTCTGATAACAATCCGAGCAGATTGGGTTCCTGTCTGTAATCTATAGATACTGTCACATATCCTCTTTGTGCAAAATAGTTACACATCAAAACTATATCAGGACTATTCTGGTCTAATAATTTCAGATATGCGCCGCCATGTATCAGTAACATGACCGGACGAAGTGAAACCGTATCGCCATGCGGCTGGTAGACATCATATTTTAAATCGATGTACTGTCCGTCGCTTTGTTGTTTACGAGCATACTTAATATTTTTAGTGATATCTACCTGTGAAAAGACAGGACGTAAATATCTGCCGTTTGTGCAATCACCTGCTTTGGACGTAATAATGAAACTTAAAAACAAAAGAAAAGTGTAGTAGAACCTCTGCATACTAAAATCATTTAATGAAAATTACTAAGAATTTCTTTTAAAATACGGATAGTATTTTCAAAACAAAGCGTTCTTATCTTTTGTATATCTTTGATAATAGAAATATGCAATTTAAAATTCATTCTAGTTATAAACCTGCAGGCGACCAGCCGACTGCCATTCAGCAGCTGAGTGATGGTGTTTTGCAGAATGAAAAATATCAAACACTGCTTGGTGTTACCGGCTCCGGAAAAACATTTACGGTTGCAAATGTGATAGAAAATACGCAAAGACCAACATTAGTTTTATCACATAATAAAACACTGGTTGCTCAGCTGTATACTGAATTCAAGGAATTTTTTCCTGACAACAAAGTAGAGTTCTTTACTTCTTATTATGATTATTACCAGCCAGAGGCTTATGTTGCTGTCACGGATACATATATAGAAAAAGATCTGGCGATTAATGCTGAAATTGAAAAGCTGCGCTTAAGCACCACCACTTCGTTAATGAGCGGTCGTCGTGATGTGATTGTCGTTGCTTCTGTTTCGTGTATCTATGGTTTAGGTAACCCTGCGGAATATAAAAATCAAATCATCAGAATTACGAAAGGTCAGACTTTGAGCAGAAATACTTTTTTGTTTGACATGGTCAGTATTTTATATTCGCGAAGCACGGGTGATTTTCAGCGCGGAAACTTCCGTGTCATTGGCGACAATGTAGAAGTTTTTTTAGCCTATGCCGATCATGCATATCGTATTACATTTTGGGGTGATGAAGTGGAAGAACTGGAATCGTTTGATCCTGTTTCTGGTAAGCGGATTGAGAAAATGAAGGACGTCGCTATTTTTCCGGCCAACATATATATTGCTCCGCGCAATCAGCTTCCAACCATTATTAATGAAATACAGGATGAATTAAAATCCCATACAGATTATTTTGTTGAAACCGGAAAACAACTGGAGGCAAAACGTTTGGATGAACGTGTAAATTTCGATCTGGAAATGATTCGTGAATTAGGTTATTGCAGCGGCATTGAAAATTATTCCAGGTTTTTTGACCGACGCCGGCCCGGCGACAGACCTTTTTGTTTGCTGGATTATTTCCCGGAAGATTTTTTATTAGTCGTAGATGAAAGCCATGTAACCATTCCGCAAGTTGGCGGCATGTATGGCGGCGACAGAAGCAGGAAACAAAATCTGGTGGAGTACGGATTTCGTCTGCCTTCGGCAATGGACAACCGTCCTTTAAATTTTTCGGAATTTGAATCTTTATTAAACCAGATAATTTTTGTGTCGGCAACACCTGCTGATTACGAACTCATGAAAACAGAAGGGGAATTCATAGAGCAGGTCGTGCGCCCAACTGGTTTGCTGGACCCGCCGATTGATGTACGACCAAGTGTAAATCAGATTGATGATTTGCTGGATGAGATTCACAAACGCATAAAGGCAGATGAACGGGTTTTGGTAACTACGCTGACAAAACGTATGGCGGAAGAGTTGTCAAAATATTTAACCAAGCTGAATATCAAATGTAAATACATCCACAGTGAAATTGATACCATGCAGCGCGTTGAAATTATCCAGGGTTTACGTCTGGGTGATTTTGATGTATTGATTGGTGTGAATTTATTGCGTGAAGGATTGGATATTCCGGAAGTTTCCTTAGTCGCAATCTTAGATGCTGATAAAGAAGGTTTCCTGCGTAACGAGCGATCGCTGACACAAACGGCAGGTCGTGCTGCCCGAAACGCAAACGGGTTGGTTATTTTTTATGGTGATGTGATGACGCACTCGATGCAAAGAACTATTGATGAAACAAACCGGCGACGTGAAAAACAGATTGCCTATAATATTGAACACAATATTACACCTCAAACTGTTTTCAGAAGCAAAGAAGATATATTGAAACGTGCTTCTATTTTAGATATTCGTCAGCGGCCGGAAACCAAAGAAGAACGTAACTATAAAGAGCAAGTGGATAAAATGAACCTTGCTGCGGAAGAACAAACTGAATATATGACCAACGCACAAGTGGAAAAGAAAATCGCACAACTGAAAAAAGCGATGCAGCGTGCATCACAGCAAATGGACTTTATGGAAGCCGCAAGACTCAGAGATGAAATGTTTAAACTTCAGGAAAGATTATGATGTTTAGAGACGAACCAATTATAGAAACAAAAAAAGGGTTTGGTTGTGCTTATCTTTTTGCCTTTATATTTCTTTTATTCGGATTAATGTTTGTAATATTTAGAAACACAGACTGTATCTACTATCAATTTAGTGATTTACCTTCGCTTTTTGGAATAGTGTTTATTACTTGTAGTATAATTACACTCTTTATACCTTTTACTTACAGCAAAATATTGTTCTTTGAAAATCACTTATATTTTGAAAAAAATAAAAAAGATTTTTTATATGCCGATATACTGAACTTAGAAATATTAGAATATAAAGATGACGATGGGGTAATAAATAAAAATTGTGGAATTACTTTTAATGATTTAGAAATTGGTTTTAGCAATAGTACCGTAAAAAATTATGATGAGATAATTTCATTTCTGAAGAGTAAGAATATTATTACGGGTCAAAAACTACCATATAAATTTAGGATTAAAGTTGCTTTTACGAATTCGTTTTTAGGACTTATGGTAGTGTCTATGTTAATTATGTTTATCGCAACGTTTATTTTTTGGGATTATGGTATGAAAATGAGCCGGAATAAGGACTCCGTTAAAATTACAATGACTACCATAATTAATAATAAGCCTTTATTTACATGGTCAGAGAATGATGATGATGATGATTTAATTGAATTCCATTCTAGTGATTTTCCAAACACAAATCTTTTTTTAAAACAAAAGGAAGTCTCTGAAGAATATCTTAATTATATACACGACTTTATAACTGTAAATGATTCCATTAGAATATCAGTATCAAAACATGATTATTTGACAAAGATTAAAAAAACAATTAATCCAAGTTTTTGGGACAAACATTTTGAATGGGATAGAATAAAATTGTTTGGATTGGAACATAATAAAAATGTCATACTTAATTCTAAATAAACAATAACAACTATGCAAAAAACCATGCTTATCACCG
>JAYVPA010000195.1:0-14572 GCA_043757615.1 Sphingobacteriales bacterium
CCGACGTCCCTGCAGCTCCGGTAAAACCTGCATCCTTCAATATCAGCAATCAGTTCGCAAAACTATTCAACAGCTATACCCAATCTTTCAATAAAATGTATGACAGAACGGGCGGTTTATTCGAAGAACCATTCAGAAGAAAACCTGTCTTGGATGATTCATATTACAGCAAGTTAATTCACTACATACATACCAATCCAAAAAAACATGAGATTTGCAATGATTTTACAGATTATGCGTATTCATCTTATCTTTCACATTTATATCCGCGTTATCAACCTGTAAAAGTGCAGCATGAGGAAGTACTCAACTGGTTTGGAGGCAGAGAACAATACGTTCAATTTCATAATGACCTCGAAGAGGTCCTATAGGTCGGCGAGGTGTCCCACCTCGCCGACGTCACCCATAATATTTTATTTCAACCTACGAGGTCGTATCTTTACCTATATTTGAGAAACTCGATAACAATAGATGGTATTAAGCTGGAATGAAATAAAAGACCGCGCAGTAAGATTTTCCAAAGAATGGGAAAATGATTTTAATGAAGATGCAGAAGCAAAATCTTTTATGGATGATTTCTTCAATGTCTTTGGTGTTCCCCGCCGTCGTGTCGCCTCTTTTGAAACGCATATTAAAAAGGAAGACGGCAAACAGGGATTCATCGACTTACTCTGGAAAGGAACCATCCTGATTGAATTTAAATCTAAAGGAAAAGATTTAGACAAAGCACATAAACAAGCCATCGATTATTTTCCCGGATTAAAAAATAATGAATTACCAAAATACATTCTGGTTTCAGATTTTGCCCGTTTTCGTTTGTATGACCTGGAAGAAAATACCTCTGTTGAATTTAAGCTGGAAGACTTAGTAAAGAATGTGCAGCATTTTGGTTTCATTATCGGTTATCAGAAAAAAGCTTACAAAGAACAAGACCCTGCAAATATCAAGGCTGCAGAGTTAATGGGAAAATTGCATGACCGCTTAAAAGAAATCGGTTATACCGGGCATCCCTTAGAAGTTTATTTGGTACGCCTGTTGTTTTGCTTGTTTGCAGAAGACACCACCATTTTCAATAAACAGCAATTTCAGGATTACATAGAACAACGCACGAACGAAGACGGCAGCGACCTGGCTGCAAAAATGCAGGAATTATTTCAGCTGTTAAATACACAAGACGATAAGCGTTTCAAGAATTTGGATGAACAGCTGGCAGATTTTCCTTATGTGAATGGAAAACTATTTGAAGAAACTTTACCCATGGCAAGCTTCGACAGTAAGATGCGGCAGGCATTGCTGGATTGCTGTTATCTGGACTGGAGTAAAATTTCTCCGGCAATTTTTGGTTCTATGTTCCAGAGTGTCATGAATCCGAAGGAGCGCAGAAACTTAGGTGCACATTATACGAGTGAAAAAAATATTCTGAAATTGATTAAGCCATTATTTTTGGATGAATTATGGAAAGAGTTTGAGAGTATAAAAGACAATAAAAATAAATTACCCGAATTCCACAAAAAAATAAGTACGCTGCGGTTTTTAGACCCTGCCTGTGGTTGTGGAAATTTTTTGGTGATTACCTATCGTGAGTTGCGTTTACTGGAACTGGAGATTTTAAAAGCGCAATATAAAAACCAGATTGCTACCAGTATTGAAAGCATTATATGGTTAGAGGTTGACCAATTTTATGGAACAGAATACGAAGAGTTTCCGGCACGTATTGCAGAAGTTGCCATGTGGCTGATAGACCACCAGATGAACATGCAGATAAGTAATGAGTTCGGACAATACTTTGCGCGACTACCTTTAAAGAAAGCAGCAAATATTGTACATGGTAATGCATTGCAAATTAACTGGGAAGATGTTGTTTCTAAAAATGCTTTATCATTTATTTTAGGCAATCCACCTTTTATAGGTTCGAATAATATGAATGTTACACAACGTAATGAAGTCGTAAATGAATTTAATAATATTCAAGGTGCTGGTGTAATGGATTATGTAACTGCATGGTATATAAAAGCTGCAAAATATATTCAGGAAACAAAAATAAAAGTTGCTTTTGTATCAACTAATTCAATAGTACAAGGAGAACAGGTAGGCATTCTTTGGAATCAAATGCTAAACAAATACAATATTAAAATTCATTTTGCACACAGAACATTTAAATGGAATAATGAAGCAAAAGGAAATGCTGCTGTATATTGTGTTATTATCGGATTTGCAAATTTTGATTCAGGAAATAAAACAATTTATGATTATGAGGATGTAAAAGGTGAAGCGCACGAAATAAAAGCTAAAAATATTAATCCCTATTTAATTGACACAAAAGATTTGATTATAGAAAGGAAATCTAATCCAATTTGTAAAGTACCCCAAATATTTAAAGGCAATCAACCAACAGATGGAGGATTTTTAATTCTTACTGAAGAAGAAAAAAATCAATATCTTTTGCAAGAACCAAATGGAGCTAAATTTTTAAAATACTTAATAAGCGGAAAAGAGTTTTTAAATGGTTTAAATAGATATTGTTTTTGGATTGTTGATTCATTTGATGAAATACGTGATTTGCCAAATCTTCAAAATAGAATTAAGCAAGTTAGGGAAACCAGACTAAAGAGTTCTTTTCCTGATACGAGAAAATTAGCAGAAAGACCATTTCAATTTCGAGATTTAAAAAACCCTGAATCATTTATTGTAATTCCTGCTACAACATCTGAAAATCGAAAATATATTCCATTTGCCTTTTTAAACAAGGACTACATTCCAAGCAATAGTGTATATATCATTTCTGATGCTACTCTTTTTCATTTTGGTATTCTAATGTCAATCATGCATATGGCTTGGGTTAAAAATATTTGTGGTAGATTAAAAAGCGATTTTCGTTATTCAAAAGATATTGTTTACAATAATTTCCCATGGCCTGAAAACCCAACCGAAAAACAAACAAAAGCTATTGAAGATGCTGCGCAACATGTATTGGATGTGAGAACCCAATTTCCAAATTCTTCTTTAGCAGATTTATATGACCCTTTAACCATGCCGCCTTCATTGGTAAAAGCACATAATGAATTGGATAAGGCAGTTGATGTAGCGTATCGTCCGCAAGCTTTCACCAACGAAGCAAAACGCATGGAGTTTTTATTTGAACTCTACGAAAAATATACCGCTGATTTATTTACAAAAGAAAAAAAGAAAAGAGGTCAGGGACCCCTTTGACGTATACCACCCCTTCGAGGTCTACCACAAGTGAGGAAATAGCGTACTCCAAAATTCAGACTAAAAACCTTACTTTTGTATAAATGGAAATCACTAAAGAAGAATTGATATTAGACGTGCTCAAACACGAAGTGCCTCAGTTCGGTGATTTCCGCACTTCCGAGCTCGCAGAATTCTTAAATGATTATCCTGAATATAGCTTAAAAGTTATCCTGAGCCTGGAGCCGCACCGCGCAGTAAAAACATTAAAATTCTTAGACTTAAAATTACAGAAGAAATTAATTCATACGCTTCCATCCAATAAAGTGGCGGAATTAGTGCAGAACATGCACTTCGATGACAGAACGGCCTTACTGAGTGAACTAACCAGCGAGTCTGTAAAAAGATTGGTGCTGTTTTTACCGCATGATGACAGAATAGAAACGCTTGCTTTGTTAGGTTATCCCGAAGATAGCGTGGGCCGCTTAATGAATCCTGATTATATAGAACTCAAAGAACATCTGACGGTTCAGGATGCTTTAAATAAAATAAGGAAACTGGGAAGAACAATTGAAAACATCAACTTTATTTATATCATTGACGACAGCGAAAAACTGATTGATGACATCAACTTAAAAGAATTGCTGATTGCTTCACCCGAAATAAAAATCAGCGATCTGATGGATCACAAATACGTTGCGCTAAATGTGATTGATGATCAGGAAAGTGCATCTTCTATTTTTAGAAAAAACAATCGCGCAGTGTTGCCGGTAATTGATAACGAAGGAATTTTATTAGGCATCGTCACCATCGATGATATTTTACGTATCCAGAGTGAAGAAGACACAGAGGATATTCAAAAGATGGGAGGTACAGAAGCTTTAGACGAACCCTACATGAATACTGCATTTTTTGAGTTGATTAAAAAACGTGCAGGCTGGTTGGTGATTTTATTTTTTGGGGAAATGTTAACCGCAACCGCCATGGCTTTTTTTCAGGATGAAATAAGCAAAGCTGTAGTGTTAGCGTTATTCATTCCTTTAATTATTTCGAGCGGTGGAAATTCCGGTTCTCAGGCATCCACATTAATTATACGCGCCATGGCATTAGGCGAAATCACTTTTGAAGATTGGTGGCGGGTAATGCGCAGGGAAATTTTGGCAGGTTTGGCATTAGGAAGTATTTTAGGAAGCATCGGATTTTTGAGAATTGCAGTCTGGTCCATCTTCTCACCTATTTATGGACCGCATTGGATATTAGTAGGTTTTACTGTCGCATTCTCTTTGATTGGAGTAGTATTGTGGGGAACACTTTCAGGTTCTATGCTGCCAATTATTTTAAAGAAATTAGGCGCAGACCCTGCATCCTCTTCCGCACCATTTGTAGCAACATTAGTAGATGTAACAGGATTAATTATTTACTTCATGGTAGCTTCATTGTTGCTGAGCGGAACACTTTTATAGTTTTGAATTATAAGTTGTAAGTAACAGATAAATAATAAAAATTAATACTTTGAAATATCTTACCAGGACCATTTGGGTTTTATCACTGATTAGTTTATTTACGGATACCGCGAGTGAAATGCTGTATCCTATCATGCCGATTTATTTAAAAAGTATTGGTTTCTCCATCGTGCTGATTGGAATATTAGAAGGCCTGGCAGAAGCAATAGCCGGATTAAGCAAAGGATATTTCGGAAAATTATCTGACCATACAGGAAGGCGTGCACCATTTGTACAAATAGGATACACCCTGAGCGCAATTTCAAAACCACTGATGGCTGTATTCATTTATCCTGCATGGATATTTGGCGCGCGCACTATCGACAGAATCGGAAAAGGTATAAGAACCGGCGCCAGAGATGCCATACTTTCTGACGAAGCTACTCCGGAAACAAAAGGTAAAATTTTTGGCTTTCATCGTTCAATGGATACATTCGGAGCCGTATTAGGTCCGTCATTAGCATTGGTCTATTTATATTTTTATCCAAACCAGTACCGCACCCTATTCTTTATTGCTTTTATCCCGGGATTACTCGCTATCATTGCATCATTTTTGCTTAAAGACCAAACTAAAAAGTCAGTTGCTCAAAATACCACTCCCCCTTCTTTTTTTTCTTTTTTTCATTATTGGAAAGTCAGTCCTAAAATATACCGTCAGTTAGTTATCGGATTATTACTGTTTACTTTATTTAATAGTTCTGATGTGTTTCTATTACTAAAAATAAAACAAGCGGGATTAACTGATACCAATGTAATTACCGTTTATATTTTTTATAATCTTGTTTATGCTTTAGCAGCTTTTCCTATCGGAATACTGGCTGATAAAATTGGATTGAAGAAAATATTTATAAGTGGTCTTGTATTGTTTGCCGTTGTTTATTTTGGAATGGCATTTAATACGAACCTGTACATTTTCTTTTTACTCTTTCTCATTTATGGAATTTATGCAGCTGCAACAGAAGGGATTTCAAAAGCATGGATAAGTAATATCTCTGACAAAAAAGATACAGCTACAGCTATTGGAACGTATTCAGGGTTTCAGAGTATTTGTACAATGATAGCCAGTACTATGGCAGGGTTAATCTGGTATCAGTTTGGTGAAGCAGCAACTTTCATAACTTCGGGCATTGTTACTGTTTTTGTAATTTTGTATCTACTATTAATGGATTAATTATATGGCTCACTCGCACGATCATCATCATCAGCCGGTCGTTCTTACAAATGTGAGCTATGCTTTTATTATTGGCATTACATTGAATCTGATATTTGTAATCGTACAGGTCAGTGCAGGTTTATATATCCATTCACTCGCACTCTTATCTGATGCGGGTCATAATTTTGCGGATGTGGCAAGTCTTATATTATCCCTCATCGCATTCAAATTACACAAAATAAAAGCTACCGAAAAATATACGTATGGCTATCGTAAAACATCCATCATTGTTGCACTTATCAATTCCATCATCTTATTAATTTCTATCGGAGTAATAAGTTATGAGGCTATCATTCATTTGTTTCATCCGGTTGTATTGCCGGGAAAGATTATTGCACTGGTTGCTTTTGTAGGAGTTTTTATAAATGGCATTTCTGCTTACTTTTTTCTGAAAGAAAAGGATAAGGATTTGAATATTAAAGGTGCCTATCTCCATCTGGCTGCGGATGCAATGGTGTCTGTAGGAATAGTTATTGGCGGTATCCTGATTTATTTTACTCATTATTACTGGATAGATGCTGCATTGAGTTTGATAATTGCTGTTATCATTTTATTCAGCACCTGGAATTTACTGGCAGACAGTATGAAGCTTTCTTTAGATGGTGTGCCTAATAATATTGATGTCGAGAAAATAAAACAATCTGCTTTGCAGATAAACGGTATTAAAAATTTACATCACCTGCACGTTTGGGCAATCAGCACTACGGAAAATGCATTGACTGCACATATCGTTTTATCTAATGATGTTTCAATTGAAATGGAACAGGAAATAAAACATTCTTTAAAACATGAACTGCAGCATCAGAATATTCATCATATCACCATAGAGACGGAACGTGAATCTGATAGGTGTAAAGAGATGGATTGTTAGAGTTTTTTTGTCTCACCTAAGTTTGGCAGGTTGAAGCTAATTTAAAAACACAAAAATGATAAAACCTACATAATTTACAAATCCACTTCAATTTCGTATCTTTGCGCTTCGAAAATGAGTATTTCATTGTCAAATTATTTTATTACTACAAAATTATCAATTTAGAATATGGGTTTACAGTGCGGCATAGTAGGATTACCAAACGTAGGAAAATCAACATTATTTAATGCGGTTTCCAATAACGCAAAAGCACAGGCAAGCAATTACCGTTTTTGCACCATCGAACCTAACGTAGGTTTGGTAGATGTTCCGGACGAACGTTTACAGAAAATTTCAGATATCGTTATACCAAATAAAATCGTGCCGACGACCATTGAGTTTGTAGATATCGCAGGCTTGGTAAAAGGGGCATCAAAAGGTGAAGGCCTGGGAAATAAATTCCTTGCAAATATCCGTGAAGTAGATGCCATCATCCACGTCATCCGTTGTTTTGAAGATGAGAATATCTTACGTGAAGAAGGGGCCATCAACCCTATCGGCGACAGAGATATTATTGATACGGAGTTACAACTGAAAGATCTGGAAAGTGTTGAAAGAAAAACGCAGAGAATACAAAAACAGGCGAAAGTAAGCGGCGATGCAAAAGCGAAACACGAATACGATATTTTGATGCAATGCCAGCAATGCCTAAGCGACGGAAAGAATATCCGTTCTTTAAATTTCTCTAAAGAGGACAGGCTGATATTTGCTGATTTATGTTTTTTGACGGATAAACCGGTTTTATATGTTGCGAACGTGGATGAAGCTTCTATTATAACAGGCAACAAATATTCAGAAGCCTTGAAAAAAATGGCTGCTGAAGAAGGAGCGCAGGTAATTGTATTGAGTAATTCTGTGGAAGCGGAGATTTCTGAAATGGAGGAAGAAGATAAAGCCTTGTTCCAGTCGGAATATGGCTTGACAGAACCGGGATTGAACCGTTTAATCCGGTCTGCTTATGATTTACTGAAATTGCAGACTTATTTCACAGCCGGTGTGCAGGAAGTACGTGCCTGGACCATTCACCAGGGCTGGAAAGCACCACAGGCTGCAAGCGTAATTCACACAGATTTTGAAAAAGGCTTTATCAAGGCGGAAGTAATGAGTTATGATGATTTTATGCAATATAAAACAGAAGCTGCATGTCGTGAAAACGGAAAATTGCGCATAGAAGGTAAAGAATACATTGTAAAAGACGGAGATTTGATGCATTTCAGGTTTAACGTATAAGAAAGGCATAAGTAATAAAGTGATAAGCAATAAGTCGAAAAATATAGGTTAGAAATCGAAAAAAAGTTTATCTTTGCCATTCATTAATTCAATAACTCATTAATTCAACAATTTAGACATGGGACGCGGTGATAAAAAAACAAGAAAAGGTAAAATTTTTGCAGGTTCTTTTGGTAATGTAAGACCACATAAAGTAAAAGAAGCTGTCACACCTAAAAAAGAAAAAGTAGTAGCTGAAACAAAACCTAAGAGAGCAACAAAAGTAAAAGATAAGGAATTATAATATCTTTTTTCAACCTAAAATGCCTGAAAACACATAGCTGTCTTCAGGCATTTTTGTTTTTAGGAATAACCCTATCGCTATTAATTTAAAATTTATGATGCAAATTCTGTAATTATTTTGCAAAGTTATATAAAGGCCTACCGCTAAAAGTTATACATATTTGTTTCAAAAATAAGTATATTACATTCTATACAAGATATGCTGTCATTTTATACAATACCAATTATAGTCTATGTATAAATTCACCATTGAAAAAAATATCTTTCCAATAAGAAATTCTAAACTGAAAATAGCTCAGGTTATTGATGTATATGAAAATTCCTCTAACGGAGCAGGGATTTCTACACAGCGATTTACTGATCTTTTGCGTAAGGAAAATAATGATGTGATTGTATTGAGTACCGGAAAACAAGCAAAAAATAAAATCGTGCTGGAAGAATTTTATGCTCCTTTTCCTTATCTGAAAAAGGTAATGAAGGAAATGAAATTTGTATTTGCAAAACCGGATAAGGAATTATTTAAAAAAGTATTTGTACAGGTCGATGTCGTGCATAATCAGTTTCCGTTGATGTTAGGTATTGTCGCGGTTGGTATTGCGAAAAAATTAAATAAACCTGTCGTATCTACTTTCCATGTACAAGGCGAACAGCTGACACATAATGCAGGATTGAAACATCCGTTCTGGACAAAACTAATGTACAAATTATTTATGCATTTTATTTACAACAAATCTGATATTGTGATTTGTCCAAGTAAATTTGCAGAACAGGAAATCAAAAAATATGGTTTAAAGAGTAAAACCGTTGTTATTTCCAATGGAGTAACTGCTGATTATAAACCTATGGATATTCCAAAAAAATATCCCGACAAATTTACAATTCTTACTGTAGGCAGAAATGCCATAGAAAAACGTCAGGAACTTTTGATACGCGCCATTGCTGCTTCTGATTATAAAGACCAGATACAGCTGGTTATTTTGGGCAATGGTCCTTTAAGAAATAAACTGGAAGAATTGAGCAACGAATTATTAGACGGGAAAGTTGAATTCAACTTACTGCCGACAAACAAATTAATTGAATATTATAATTCAGTTGATTTATATGTTCATGCAGCTGATATTGAAGTTGAGTGTATGACAGCCATTGAAGCAATGGCTTGCGGATTGCCATTATTGATTGCAGATTCCGGTTTAAGCGCAACCAAACAGTTTGCATTAAACGACAAACATTTATTTAAGACTATTGAAGAACTGACACAAAAAATAAATTATTGGTTTGAGCATAAAAGTGAGTTAGAAGATTCAAGAGCCGAATACCTGGAATTGGCGAAGACTTATTCTATTGAAAATTCCTACAAGCAATTGTTAGCCACTTATCATAACGCAGTTGAAATGCATTACAAAGAGGAACCGCAACTTGTTCTGGAATTGAAAGCATCTTAAATAAGAAAAGTTTATCAGGCTGACGCCTGATAAACCGACCAAATTGTAATATAGTTATTTATGGTTTTGTATGTGCAATTTCAATATTATAACCTGCCATGACAATACCATGATTTATGGTAAGTTTTAACATATCCAGTATAATTATCCTTAAATTTTGGTAGAGAACAGAAAGGTTGTTAATAACATCAGTCTACAATTTGAAATGAAGTGCATATTTTGCCAATCCCACAGAGCTTTTTACGTTTAATTTTTTAATCAGGTCTTTCTCCAGCTTTTCTACTGTTATTTTAGATACAGAAAGAATTTCAGCAATTTCAGCTGAAGTTAATTCCTTTGCAATCAATCCTAAAATTTCTTTTTCCTGATTAGTCATCGAAAGATATTTTTCTATGTTTTCTTCATAGAAGCCTAAATTCTTTCTCAAGGTCCTGAACTCCCGCGTCGAATTTAAATGTTCATCCAAACCACAAGAGGAAGACAGCATATATTTTGTAGTTCCGTCTTCATTAAATGTTACAGGCTTCATGCTGTTGTAAACCCATTCCCAACCGTTTTTAGTTTTTGCGTAATAGGTGTTTGAAAATATTTTATGATAATTTTTCGGATCGTTATAGAATTTTATAAGAAGGTAAATAGAACTGATGTTTTCCGGATGCACAATTTTAAGAAAAAATTTAAATCCTAAATTTACGAATTCACTTTGTGTGATATTCAGGTAATCAAAAACGTGCTGATTAGAATATACTACCGTCATAGAATATTTAAACATTTCTACAACCGATGTCATCTGTGTAGAGGAATCGCAAATTTCTTTTAATTCTTCTAAGCTTATATTTTCTGGGCATTCGAACGTTTTCCTATTTTCCTGAATTTTGCTAAAAAGATTATTTAATTCTTCTATATTATCATTCATTTGTAAAAACTATTTATTAAAGATGCATATATAAATAAACACATACAATACCAATATTTAAGGTTATTTCAGATTGAACAGCAGCGCATATTTTGCAAGACCAATAGAACTCTTTACATCTAATTTTTCTATCAGATGTTTCCTGTGTGTATCCACAGTGTAAGGACTGATGGATAGTTGTGAAGCAATTTCATTAGAAGAAAATTCGTCGGATATCAGTTTTAATATTTCTTTTTCCCGTTCTGTCAGTGAAAGATATTTATCAATATTTTTATCAAAAAAATTCTGGTTTTTTGTAAATACTTTAAGCTGGTCTTTTGATTTCAGTAAATCGTTAATACTGCAACCAATGGCTAGTAAATATTTTACTGAACCATCTTCTTTAAAGATTGCGGGCTTGACACTTGCATAGGTCCACTCCCAGTTATTAGCCGTCTTTATGTAAAAAGTATGAGAAAATGTTTTATCATAATTAGCCGGATCTTTATAATATTTGATAAATCTGTATACTGCACTAATATTCTCTGGATGAATAATTTTTAAGAGATATTTAAAACCCAGGTTATGAATTTCGTCTTTATTGATTCCTAAGAATGCACAAGAATTATTACTGCAGTCCACCATAGAAAAAGAATACTCTTCCAATTCATAAATGGCAACCATTTGGGATGACTCATTACAAATCTTTTTAAGTTCTTCTAATTTTGTATGTTCAGAAAATTCCAGTGCATTTTTGTTTGCCTGGATCTTTAAAAGCAAATCATCTAATTCATTATTAAGTTTAATCATAGTTTAAGCTTCAAATTAATAACTCACGAAATACTTAATACTAATATCCATAGATAAATGAATTCATAACATTCAAGTCATTATATATTATAATCAAGATTAATAAATCTCTAACAGTTTCGCAATTGATAATAATCAATTATAAAAATAAAATATAAATGTTATGAATAAACAACGTATCAGATCAGATTAAACAGCAAAGCATATTTTATTAAGCCTATAGAGCTTTTAACTTCTAATTTTTCAATCAGATGTTTCCTGTGTGTATCTACCGTTAAGGGACTGATAAAAAGCATGTTCCCGATTTCTTTTGACGTGTACTCCTGAGCGATAAGACCTAATATTTCTTTTTCACGCTCCGTCATAGAATTGTATTTTTCTATATTGACCTTGTATTGATTTGCATTGTTGTTGTATTGGGTATTCAGATTTCGGGAATCCAATAAATCATCTAAAGAGTTGGCAATGGATACTAAATATCTTATTGTTCCATCTTCGTTAAAAGTAACCGCTTTTACAATAGAATACACCCATTTCCAACCTGTTTTAGAATTTATATAAAGTGTATGTGTAAATGTATTCGTGCTATTACTGTCATCATTAAAGAACTTAATAAGCATATACACAGCATCAATATTATCGGGATGCGTGGTTTTTAAAATAAATTCAAATCCTGAATGGATAAATTCTTTTTCATCCACGCCAAAAAAGTCAATTCCGGCTTTATTAGCATAAACAATAGAGTATGAATTTTTACCATACTCAAGAATAGTTACCAGCTGAGAAGAAGCATCACAAACTTTTTTGAGTTCGTTAATGCTTTTATTTTCAGAAAAATGAAGGATTTTTTTATTTCCTTTTATTTTCTCAAATAAATCATACGGTTCATTTGAAACTTCATTCATGTTTAATTGGCTGGCTAAATTTAAAATTATACATAATCAAACACATAATGTAAAATAAGCATACAAAAACAGGTAATATTTTTTAATTATAGTTATATATTTTTTAAAACAATAACATTATGTTCTAAAATTAACACTTGGTTTAATTTACCAGAAACGCAATGTGTGAGTGGCCGGAATAATGTGTAAATGGTAAACTTGAATACTATTATTCTTTCTTTCTTAAATCTTTCACTACGCTATGCACCATATTTTCAGCACAAAAGCCACCAAGCGTGATGTATTTAGTTATATAATTCTCTTTCATACCCATTAAGGCGAAAATCTGACGTGCATTATTTCCTTGTTCGTAATACTTTGTAACCGTACCGGAAAAATCCTCAAAAAACTGCAGTTTATTCTGCAATCGTTTTTTACCATTTTCCGTTTTTGGATTGTGCGAACAAAATAATACATCGAAATCCAGTGCTGTAAGTTTTTTGAGCGATTCAATTTGCGTTAAGAGACTTTCATAGGTAGCGAAATATTTTATTTTATCAGCTACATATAAATCCCCTGAAAACAACCAGCCTTTATTTTTTTCGTAATAACAATAATGGTCATCGCAATGTCCGGGTGTGTAAATCGGCTGCAGAGAATAGTTGGCAGTTTGCAAAATATCAGTTTGCAAAAGCGTTTGTAATGTTGCTTTTTCAACGCTTCCGTTCATCAGTTTTGCTAAGGGTGAAGTCTTATATCCTTTTCCAATTATTTTTACTGCTGTAGGATGTGCATATGCATCAATTTTCAGTTCATTCATTAAATGTGCAACATTTCCACTGTGGTCTTCATGATGGTGTGTCAGAATAATTTTAGAAATATTATGCTGCTTAGCAACTTTCAGAATATTTTCACGATTGTGTTTTTGAGCAGTGTCAATCAATAAATCATCCACTACATAAGTATAGACTGTCTGCACATTACTGCCTAAACGATATACGCTGAAACGGTAATAATGTACACCATCAAACTCGTAGTTAAACTTTCTGACTGCCAATCTTCTTGCTATTTTGCGCCTTAAATCTTTGCGCCTTTGCGTGAAATAAATTAAACGAAGAAATCCGGTGTCAGTTCTGCACCTGGTTTAACAGCATACTGTTCCATATCTGTGATACCTTCGCTGATTAGAACTTCATCATCCATGAAAAAGTTCCCTGTTGTAGTTTTTGCATCTCGTTTTAAAACGTAATATGCTGAGTCTGCCATGATAGATGGCTTTCTGGAAGAATTCGCAACAGATTCACCGCCTAACAAATTCAGTACTGCAGCAGTTGCAATCGTAGTACGAGGCCATAATGCATTTACGCCAATTTTTCCTTTGTATTCACCGCCTAAGCCTAACACTACTAAGCTCATTCCAAATTTTGCAATTGAATATCCTGTGTGGCCTGCAAACCATTGTTCTGTTATTGAAGTCAATGGCGGTGATAACATCAGAATATGCGGATTCTCTGATTTCAATAAA
Organism: Sphingobacteriales bacterium; assembly: GCA_043757615.1. Classification (GTDB taxonomy): domain Bacteria; phylum Bacteroidota; class Bacteroidia; order Chitinophagales; family JADIYW01; genus JADJSS01. The sequence goes on from JAYVPA010000195.1 coordinate 13,883, forward strand.
TATGGAATGCATAATTTGGAACACAAAAACGTACCGCGTGTATTAATGTCCTGCATTAAATCATAACGTTTCATTTCCAGTTGTGTCGTCGGTGATAAATTAATGGCAGAGGCGTTATTGATTAAGATATCGATTCCGCCAAAAGTTTCTACGGTTTGTTTCACCGCCGCAGCAACTTCTTCTTCGTTACGTATATCACATTTGATACCTAAGCCTTTGCCGCCTACCTTATTCATATCTTCTGCAGCAGTATAAATCGTGCCACCAAGTTTTGGATTCTCTTCCGTGCTTTTTGCAGCGATTACGATGTTCGCACCTTCTGCCGCTAAGCGCATTCCTATAGCATGACCAATGCCGCGTGAAGCACCGGAAATAAATACTGTTTTGTTTTTAAAACTCATTTTAATTTATGATTTTAGAATTAAGATTTAAGATTTATTGTCTGTTGCTTGTTTTATTTCATTTAAAATATCTTTCATAATTGCATTTACAAAAGTGTTTATTTCTTCTTGAGATATTTTTTCGTTGTAGTATTTTGAGATTACCTTATCATTTAATTTAATCTGATATTTATATTCATAAAAATCTATTAAAATACTGCATACTATATTAAAGTTTGGAATAGTTTTGAATCCCTCTAGAGTCAATGAAAAATCAAAGCTATATCTTGATTTTTTTGCTTGACTAATA
>JAYVPA010000196.1:0-14493 GCA_043757615.1 Sphingobacteriales bacterium
AAAGAAAGGTACGAAAAATATTGATTATTTACCGTCCTCCATCAGAATTCTTGATACGTTCCAAATCATCTAGTGCAGCAGGATAAATTTGTTTACGGAATGAACTGCTTTTGTCTTTTGCATATCCCGCATACATTCTTTTTATGCTTACTGCTAGGTCGTAATCACTGGTTTGCTGAAGATATACATAAGGCATATTCAGGTATGAAATAAAACGGTCGTATTCCTCTTCATCCAGATCTATGATATTATAGTTGTTGTATAAACGAAATAAATCTTTTAAAACAATGCGTTTAGCTTCTTCCGTTTCTAATTGCGATGCAAATCTTTTTTCTTTCTCGTGTTTACTTAATAATTCATACAGATAAGATAAAGGATTTGTAAATGGCCGCGCGTCTGAATTTAAATCTGTATTCTTTATGTATAATTTATTTATTTCCTGACGAATCTGCTGATGTGTCCGGATGGCGCTGATTTGTACTTCTGTTAATTCCAAAGGTGTTCGTTGCAAAACAAGCACTATTGAATATTGAGGTTTAGGAATTGAATCTTTAACGGTAAGTTTTGTAGGAACGTGTCCTTTTTTAAAAATGACCAGAGAATCTGATTGCAGCATTTTTGCAGTAAAAAAACCATCCTTGTTTGTAGAAAATCCTAATTGCAGGCGGCGAAATGCAATATCAGCGAATGGTACGGGATTATTATTTTCATCTACGACTTTTGCATTTACAACAATTTCATTTTGCTGGGCAAAGATAAGGTTTGATAAAAATATGGTTACTATCAGTAAAAAATTGCGCACAGCCAAAATTACTACTATTCAAAAATAATACGATGCAAAACATGTTAATTTATGTTGTTGTATGTTTTAAAATAATTGTTTGTCTTTTATAATTATTTTCCTAATTTTATCGAGGTGCCAAAACAATATTCAACATATTCTGATGCAGAACTGATTTCATTTTATCAAAAAGAATCTGATACTGCGTATATTGGCGAACTTTATAAACGATATTCCTTGTTGGTTTATGGTTTATGTTACAAATATCTGCGTGATGAAGAAAACGCAAAAGATACTGTCAGCGAAATCTTTGAATTACTGATAGAAAAATTAAAAGCACATGAGGTGACTTTTTTCAAATCATGGCTGTTTATGGTCAGTAAAAATCACCTGATTCGAAAACAATCAAAAAATAATGGTCTGGAAATCATTGATATAGAAAATATTCCGGAAAAATTTATGGAAAATGGAGAAGATTTGTCTCTCAATATACGGGAACACGAAAGTGAACTCTTACAACAAGCGATAAGTAACTTAAACGAAGAGCAGCGTACATGTATTGAATTGTTTTATTACCAGCAGAAACCTTACCAAGAAGTTGCTTCCATGACAGGCTACGATCTGAATAAAGTAAAAAGTTCTATTCAGAATGGGAAACGTAATTTGAAATTATTTATGGAAGAAAAACAACAGCAGCATGGATAACGAACTGATAAAAAAATATCTTTCAAACGAGCTTTCATCAGCAGAACAAAATGCTTTTGAGCAGGAAATGGAAAATGATCCGTTTTTAATGGAAAGTATAGAAGGGCTGACAATGGTCAATAGTCATTGGTCGATGGAATCAATTAATGAAACAGAACACAATCTCCATCAAAAAATTGATGGGAGAATTTCTGTTCCTCAAAAAGGAAAAGTAATATCATTGAGTTTTTTTAGATATGCCGCTGCTGCATGTATTATTGGAATTTTAGGACTTGTTAGCTGGCGGCTTATTTTCACTCAGAAATCTATAAATGAACAAGAGATTTACGCATCATATTTCAAACCACTTACCAATCCTGATGCAACAGTGCGCGGCGAAAATAGTACTACCGATGAATCTCAGGCCATACAGGCTTACGAAAAAGAAGATTATTTTGAAGCAGTGAAATATTACGAGAAACTGGTTTCTAATAACCCTGATAATGTAAAAAATAATTTGTTTCTCGGAATCTCATTTTTAGAAACTAATCAGCCAAAGAAAGCCATTGATGTTTTAAATAAAATTACTATATCAGAAGAATTTCACTTTGACATTCAATGGTATCTGGCACTGGCTTATCTGAAAAATAAAGATATCCCATTAGCACAAACTGCTTTCAGTAATCTGACTAAAGAAGAAAATTATTATCAAAAAGAAGCTAAAGAAATTGCAGGTAAGTTAGATGGAAAAGTAGCCTCAACAAAGTAACTTTATCAAAATTTCAGAATGCTTGAAATCAATTTACAACCATTTCCTGTTTTATCAACGGAGCGACTAATACTACGAGAAATTATTGAAAATGATGCCAATGATTTATTTAATCTTCAGGGTAATAATGATGTAATGAGACATATCGCTTTACCATTGAAAGCCGTTGAAGAGTCTATGTCAAAAATAAAACTCTATGCAGAATTGCTTCAGAAAAATGAAGTCATCAATTGGGCGGTTACATTAAAACCGGATAACAAATTAATTGGAGTAATCTTATTAAAATCTATAGATTGTAAAAATCATCGTGCAGAAATTGGCTACATGGTTCATCCTGGTTTTTGGCGCACAGGCATTGCACAAGAAGCATTAATATGCATTCTTGATTTTGCTTTTAATAATTTAAATTTTCACAGCCTGGAAGGCAAGATAGATCCATACAATATAGCTTCTAAAAAAATATTAGAAAAGAATAGCTTTATAAAGGAAGCGCATTTAAAAGAAAACTATTTATTAGGTGATGTTTTTTTAGATACTGGTGTTTACTCGTTGTTGAAATCGAATTATAAAAATACTATCACAGAGTAACACGAAGAACACACAGAGTTTCACGGAGTTTTATTTACAAATACTTTATACTCTGTGACAATCTCTGTGTACCTTTGTGATACAAAAATTTATATGAAGTTCGATGATTACCATATCAATGAAGATATAAAGTACAATTTAGAAAAATTAGGTTTTAAAAAACCAACTGATATACAATTCAAATCTATTCCTCCGATATTACGTGGCGAAGATGTGCTGGCAATTGCACAAACAGGTACAGGAAAAACTGCGGCATTTGCCATTCCGATTATTCATTTATTACACGAAAAAAAATCATCGAAACGAACGGATTATGTGAAATGTATCGTACTTGCACCCACGCATGAACTTGCTTTGCAAATCACTGAAGTATTTGAAAAGATTGCAAATAAAACGCGTGTAAAAATTGCCTGTTTATTTGGCGGCGTTGATCAGCAACCGCAAATAGATACTTTATATAAAGGTGTTGATATTGTTATTGCAACTCCCGGAAGAATGTTCGATTTACAAAGTCAGGGTGCGTTGGATTTAAGTAAAATTGATATTTTGGTATTAGATGAAGCCGATCACATGTTAGACTTAGGTTTTATTCGTGATATACAAGATATGATTCATTTTTTACCGAAGATTAGACAAACTTTATTTTTCTCTGCAACCATCAACGAGAAGATAAAAAAGCTGGCGTATTCTTTAGTAAGCGATGCGATTAGAATTCAGATTTCGCCAAAAGATCCTGTTTCGAGAAATATACAACATGCAGTTGTTTTTATTGAAACAGATGACAAACGTTTTTTCCTGGAACGCATCATCAAAGAACATCCTGATTCTAAGATTCTGATTTTCGTAAGAACAAAGGTGCGCGCCGAACGTGTAGCGAAAGCGATGGAAAGAGTAGACATTAAAAGTCTGACCATGCACAGCGACAAAGACCATGATGAACGAACTAAAGTAATGAATGCATTTAAAAAAGGTACTACAAAGATTTTAATTGCAACAGATATTAACGCCCGTGGTATTGATATTCCAAATGTAGATTATGTAGTAAATTATGATTTGCCTGAAGAACCGGAAAACTATGTGCATCGCGTAGGAAGAACCGGTCGTGGTGATAAAAAGGGACAAGCAATTAGTTTTTGCAGCAGCGAAGAAAAACCCGTTTTAAAAATAATTGAAACGTTTTTGCATAATCCAATTCATGTGATACAAATTGATAAAGAAGACAGAGCAGCTACCATAGAATTTGCAAAAGACAATGTAGTGAAAGAAGATTTAAACGCATTGCTTCGTGAAGTAGAAGAATTAGAATTGAAGAAAAAGAAAAGAAAAAAGAAGTAATTACCGCAAAGGTTATAAAGTATCTCGCAAAGTTTGCAAAGATTAGCCGCGAATTAAACGAATTTACTCGAATTAGAAATCATGATAATCAAATAAATCAGGTAAATCATAGTTCAGACAAACTAAATGTGCTTCTCTGCATGATAAGAAGAACGCACCATCGGGCCGCTTTCTACATAATAGATCCCAATAGATAAACCATATTCTTTATATTTTGCAAATATAGAAGGGTGAATAAACTCCGCAACTTCGATATGCATTTTTGTTGGTTGCAAATATTGTCCAAGCGTTACTACATCACAACCATTATTTTTTAAATCGTTTAAGATTTCATACACTTCTTCTTCGGTTTCACCTAAGCCAAGCATCACGCCGCTTTTGGTTCGTTTTCCAAAATCTTTCGTGCGTTGTAGTTGCTCCAGGCTTCTTTCGTATTTTGCCTGCGGTCGCACTTTTCTATATAAACGTTTTACCGTTTCCATATTATGAGAAACCACTTCCTGTCCAGCAGAAATCATCAGTTCCAATGCATTCCAGTCTGCTTTTGTATCAGGAATTAATGTTTCGATAGTTATTGCTGGTGAAAGTTCTTTAACAGCGCGCACTGTATTATGCCAGATTTGTGCACCTTTATCCGGCAACTCATCTCTATTCACAGAAGTGATTACTGCATGTTTTACCTGCATTAATTTAATCGCTTCAGCTACACGTTTGGGTTCCTCATAATCTACAAACTTTGGTCTGCCTGTAGCTACCGCACAAAATGAGCATGAACGCGTACACACATTTCCCAGTATCATAAAGGTAGCAGTGCCTGCGCCCCAGCATTCGCCCATGTTCGGACAGTTGCCGCTTTCGCAAATAGTGTGCAGTTTATACGTATCCACTAAATTTCTGACTTTTTTATAATTCTCTCCTATCGGAATTTTGACTTTAAGCCATTCCGGTTTACGGGGTCTTTCTTTCGTTATAATATCGATCATATCACTTTTATTTAATATCACGCAGAATCAGACTTATAATTTAGTGGCTAAAGTCCATCTTGTCCCCGCTCCCAAGCCTCCGGATTTTTTACCTATAAGTATCGAATCGTTTGTGCAATTGTAATAAAAAACAGCATTTACGCTAGCATAAAACGGATCTGAAATATAAAACAGATTATTTTCATAATAATAATTCTTATACACTAAATGGGCACTGATACTTTCAAGGGGACAATTAAAATATATACTATCGCCCGACTTTCTTAAATAAATAGTATCAAAAAAATGTGCAGATGAAGTAATTCCATCAGTCATATTCCAATTCTCTCTGTATATATTAGCAATGTAGTATGGCTTAAAGGAATCAAATATATCGTTTATAATAAATGATGCCTTAGCTATGATTGTATCTTGTGTAATTTTCCAGTAATATTTTTTACCAGGTTGAAAATTATGTTTGTAAACATAATTGGTCAAATCTGTAATAGTGTCAAATATAATAGCATTAAAGTCCTGATTAGTTGAAACAGATAATGCTGCTGACTTTGTTGAGTCATACTTTTCCCATCTAAATTCTATATTACAAGGCTGTACTTGTAAATCATTTAAAGGTGTAATCAGTTTTATTTCAGGTGTAATGATATTAAGTTTATCTGCTGATTTTTTACAAGATAAAAAAAGTAAAATGACTAAAATAAATTGAAAACGTTTCATGATTTATTTCTCTTTACGTTTTCCCACCAAAAAACCTACGTACACACTTGGATACAAAAATTTATTTTTGTCAACCATTACAGGAACCTTTTTATAATAGAAATCAGATGATGCGCCGATTTCCAGTTCTTTGATAAAACTTTCGTTCTTTCCAAAATCAAATTCCATTCCGACTTCTACATGTAAAGCAGGTAATGCTTTTACTTTCCATCCTTTCTTGAATCCGGATGCACCAACAATTCTTTCAAAATCAAGAAAACTATTGTCCACTCCTTCCTGATAAGTCACATCCACTAAATCATCAACGGTTGCTGTTGTTAACGGTTTGGGTATTACTCTTAGTGAATAAGGTTTTAAAATTGCTAAAGAAAAACCTCCGGCATATTTAAAAAATAATTGTACGCCATGCCGCTTCCCTTTTTCTGCCAGCAAAAATTTTTGCCCCGTACCACCATACAAGGTAAATAAGGTATTTTGTTTGCCGTAAACAAAGGGTTTAAAACCATCCCCACTAAAAAAGCCGCCTCCGCCATACTGAGATTGCTGACGCGTTTGTTTAGGATGAAGAAAATATGAAAACTGAAGCTGGAACAATAAACTTCGTTTAAAGTGTTTGCTTTTGGTAAACTCGGCTCCCAATGCAAAACCATCACTTCGTAAACGTGCGCCTGCAGCCCATGATTTTTTATATAAAACAGAGTCTCTGTTTAGATTAGAATCCTCTCGTCTCGATTGCGCTTTTGCCGAAACAAAAAAAACTACACAAAAAAACAAAAAAAATATCCTGGTTATGCTTTTCACTTTCATTATGACGCTAAAATGACTAATTTAGTTTAAAAGTAAAAATATTTTTTCAGTATGCTCACATCAAAAATAGAATATTTAGGCGAACTACGCACTCAAGCTACGCATTTGCAAAGCGGTAACCAAATTATTACGGATGCACCAACTGACAATCATGGTAAAGGTGAAGCTTTCTCGCCAACTGATTTAGTAGCGAGTGCATTAGGATCCTGTATGATCAGTATTATGGGAATTAAGCTCTTAGGCACAGGTAAGGATATTAAAGGCGCAACTGTTGAGGTTTCAAAAGTGATGTATTCAGAACCGAGAAGAATTGGGGAGATTCACATTAACATAAATATTCCTGACGATAATTTTTCAGAAAAAGAAAAGCAGATTTTAATCAATGCTGCTCACGCCTGCCCTGTTGCAAAAAGTCTGCATCCGGATATTAAACAAATAATTGAGATTATTTTCAGTTAAGCAAGTTCTGCTTTCAAATCATCAATAACGATTGCACTATGACTTGCATCATAAATTGGCTGACCATTTTGAAATACTATTAATTGAGGTGATTTATGCTCTATAGCTGATATTGAGGCAATTAAGTTAGAAGTTGAACGATATTTTATCAAGTCAAGATAATAAATTGGAAAGTCTAAACTCCAATCTCGTTCCACTCTGTTTTTTGCCATCGAGCTGATAGAACAACGTGTGCTATGCTTAAATACTGCAAATAATGGCTGATTCTTTACTAAATCCAAGAATAGCTGTTCGGAAGTCAGGTTTTCCCAATGCATAAAAATTAAACGCTCTTTTTCTGAGTTTGCTCAGCTTTAGCTTTCGAAAAGGTAGGACAACCCGTTTTTTTTGCTGCAGAGCAAGAAGTTAATGACAGAATCAAAGCAGTGCTGAATAAAACGAAAAGAGTTTTTGTTGTTTGTTTCATGTTGTTTACGTTTAAATTATATCGCAAATGTATATCAAATATTGCATTTACGCAAAGTCATTTCACTTTTATTAACAATAAAACTATGATTAATGACAGAAAATCAACAATTTGTAAATAGACCTGTGAATAAATAGGTCTTTAAAAGCAGAATCAGATGCATAATTTTATCACATGCAACATTTTCACTTCATTGCGATAGGCGGAGCAGTCATGCACCAATTAGCCTCACATTTAAAAAATCAAGGTAATACTATAACAGGTTCTGACGATGCAATTTATGAACCGGCCAAGTCAAATCTGGAAAAACTAGGATTAATGCCTGACCTCGTAGGTTGGTTTCCTGAAAAAATCACATCAGATATAGATGCTATTATTTTAGGAATGCATGCGAAAGCGGATAATCCTGAACTTATCAAAGCACAGGAAATCGGGTTAAATATCTATTCTTTTCCTGAATTTGTGTTTGAACAATGTAAAAATAAAACTCGGATTGCTGTAGCCGGAAGTCATGGTAAAACATCTATTACTTCTATGATAATGCATATGTTACGAGTTAATTATAAAGCATTCGATTATCTTGTTGGAGCAAAATTAGACGGCTTTGATTTCATGGTTAAGACTTCAGATGATGCGCCGTTAATGGTTATTGAAGCAGATGAATACCTGACATCTCCATTAGATTTACGCAGTAAGTTTTTACATTATCACCCCCATATTGCTATCATTTCCGGAATTGCCTGGGATCATATTAACGTATTTCCAACATTTGATGAATATCTGGAAACATTCAGAAAGTTTATTTCAAGCATACAGCCTGATGGCTATTTGATTTATAATGCGGATGATGAAGAACTGGTAAAGATGGTAAATGAAATAAAACCACACATTCATCTAATTCCATACAAGCCATTTTCATTTAAAGCAAAAGATGATGAAAGCATTCTTATACATAATGATAATGAACATTTTATAAATATATTTGGATCACATAATTTTGCAAATCTAAAATCTGCATTTGAAGTAGGAAAGATTAACGGATTAACAGAAAATCAAATCCTTGAAAGTTTTCAGACGTTCCAAGGGGCGGCTAAACGCCTGGAAATGGTATATGACAATAAAGAAAAGAAATTGACCATTTTCAGAGATTTTGCACATGCACCTAGTAAAGTTAAAGCCACAGTAAAGGCTGTGCGAGAGCGGTATGCTGAAAGAAAGATAATAGCTGTTTTTGAATTACATACATATAGCTCCTTGCAGGAAAACTTTATAGAACATTATGCACATTCTCTGGATGCTGCTGATATCCGGATTTTATTTTTAGATGAAGAAGCGCTGAAAATAAAAAACAAACAAGATTTGGATGAAAGTTGGCTTAAACAGCAATTTGCTGACGATTCAATTTTAGTTTTTAAAGATGGTGGAAAATTGAAAGAGAAAATAAAATACGAAATAACTGACAAATGTGTAATCTTATTAATGAGCTCGGGGAATTTTGCCGGAATGAAAGTGGAAGAAATAGCACCCTGATTTCCAAATTTAAAACTTAAATCGCGATTTATTCGTTGTTTATTTCATTCTACTACTAAATTATTAAAAAGCGTTAATGCGTTATTGTTTTACCTAAGTTTCTATGTATTTTTGCCGTAATTGATGAAAGATTGCATCATTATTATACCAACCTATAACGAAAAGGAAAATATCGCAAAGATAATTCCTTATACACTAAATCTTTCAGATAGATTCGAGATTTTAGTAATTGAAGACGGCTCACCTGATGGCACTGCAGCTATTGTAAAAAATCTGATGCAGCAATTTCCCCGGAAAGTACACATCCTTGAAAGAACAGGAAAACTAGGTTTAGGAACTGCATATATTACAGGTTTTAAATGGGCATTACAAAACGAATACAAATACATTTTTGAAATGGATGCAGACTTTTCACATCCGCCGGAAAAATTACTTGAATTACTTGATGCCTGCGAAAACAAAGGTGCTTATTTAGCTGTTGGTTCGCGGTATGTAAAAGGAGGCAAGGTAGTGAACTGGCCTTTTGACCGTTTATTTTTATCCTGGTTTGCCTCTAAATATGTACGTCTTGTAACAGGAATGCGTATTAAAGATACTACTGCAGGTTTTGTGTGTTATAGAAATGAAACGTTAAAAAATATTGACTTTGGCAAAATACAATTTGTCGGATATGCTTTTCAGATTGAAATGAAATTTGCAGTATGGTTGGCCGATTTAAAAGTAATTGAAGTTCCCATTATTTTTAAGGATAGAGAAGTTGGCACTTCAAAAATGCATGGCGGAATTATTAAAGAAGCTATGATTGGTGTTTTACAAATGAAACTACAGGCTTTTAAGAACAAGCAGAATTATTCATATGAATCAAGAACGAAATAGTGTAAACCAGGCTGTAAATACAACTCGTAATAGATACGATTTTTATTTATAACTTTTCACAATTACTCTTTTACAAGTCTTGTTGTATACAACTTTCCATTCACAAAAAAAGAAAACCCCGTAATAATACGGGGTTTTTATTTATAAAATTTTATTTCTACTCTTTTACAAATTTAGTTGAATGTAATTTTCCTTCTTTATCTGAAAATTGAATTACATAAGTTCCTTTTGCTAATTGAGAGAAGTCAAATTGCAATGTATTTAATCCTTTTACCAAACTAGATGATTTATCAAATACTTTTTTACCTATGACATCATAAACTAAAATTTTAGTATCATAAAGACTGGTAGATTGAATCTCTACATTTAATAAGCCTCCTGTAGGATTTGGATAAATACGCGTAATGTTATTTACAATTACTTCTGATATAGGAATATTTATTATATTACTATATGAAAAACTTCCATCCAAATCCAAAATTTTCAATCTGTAATAGTTATCACCAATTACAGGATCATTATCTGTAAAATCATAAGTCAAACGTTGATTAGAATTACCGGCAGCGGTTTTCTCACCAATATAAACCCAACTACCATTTGCAGTGTGTTTTTCTATTATAAATTTGGCTGTATTAGACTCAGATGCAGTAATCCATTGTAATTTGTTTACAATTCCCTCATTCCATCCTGTAAATGAAATCAATTCAACAGGTAATGGCGCAAATGGAAATAATGCGGGATGCACATAGAAAGTAGAATAAGTGCTAACTTCCATTTCTATTTTATGATCGCTTCCATATGAACTAAATAGTGCAGGTACAGATTCGCCATTTAAAGAGGCAGGTGCTGTAAAAGTACCATTGCTTCCACCCGGATATTTTGTCACATATAGACCTGAATACCCGGAAAATTGATATTGACCTCCATTTGCAGCCGTTTGCAATGCTGTTAGTTCAGAATTTTTAAAATACAAGGTTAATATAGAACGTGAATTATTTATAGGATGAACTGTCCATTGTCTTTGTAAATATGGTTGTTGATATCCATCATTATCCGTAACATATTGAACAGAACCATTTAATCTTACACAAACTTCCGTTTGTCCTAATTGATCAGGTATTACCAATGGATCATCTTCTATTTTAGCAATAAGTTCGCCTGCACTATTGTAAATTGTTCTGACATTTCCGTCTTGTATTTCACAATAAGCACAAGATGCAGTAGATGCTAAAGAGGTAGAGGAGGTTGTTGGCATCACTATATTTACTGTTCCTAAATTAACATTTGTACAACCTGTTGTTGAGCCAAGTAAGTTATAAACTCCAGTTCCAGCTGATGAGAAAGTAACTAACAATGGATTGGATGTTGAAGTACCCGTTGGGCTAACGGGACCTGAAACATATTGCCAGCTAACAGTAGCTCCACTACTTATACCTGTTGCAAGTAATGAAGCCGTTCCATCGCAAGTATATAACTGAGATGATGGTGTAGCTACCGGAGCTACATCCACTATCCATGAAACCGTATTGGTTGCACCAGGTGAAGTACAATTTGTACCCGTTGCTGTTCTGTATGTTCTTACCTCTACCTGAGTTTTTCCAGCTGTGGAAAGACTGCTTCCAGATGTATATGTTGTCCAACCTCCCGTTCCATTATATCTATATTCCAAAATATCAGTAACTGCTCCTGCACCACCGCTTCCTGCTGTTAAAGTCGCCGATACTGATGTACCTTCACAAACGTTTGTTGTATTAGGAGTTTTAGCCAGTGTGCCCGAAACAGGTTGTTGGTTTACAGTCCAAGATACCGTATTTGTGCTGCTAGTAGTGCATCCAGATCCAGTTGCAGTTCTATAAGTTTGAATTTCGACAGTTATTAAACCTGTAGTAGAAATATTTGAACCTGATGTATAAGCTGCCCATGCAGTAAATCCTGTTCCATCATCTGTTCTGTATTCTAGTACATCTGTAACTATTCCAGAACCACCACTTCCTGCAGTTAAAGCAGCAGAAACGTTTGCACCATCGCATACGTCAGTTGAATTCGGTGTTTTGGCTAGAGTGCCGGCTACCGGCAATGCCACCACTGTAACAGAAGCTGTTAATGCTGTTTTAAATGTACATCCTGATTCCGGCTGAGTAACCACACAATAATAATAATAAGTACCTAAAGCCGTAGTAACAGGAGTATACGTATTACTATTGGTCCCGACAGCTGTTCCGCCAGTTGTTGAATTTGTGGTATTTCTATACCATTGATATGTATAAGTACTTGGTGTTCCACTGCTCGCAGTTACACTAAGATCTGTTGGCGTACCATTTTGACATAATGTTTGACTGGATGGTGCCGGATCGGTTAATGAAGGAAGTGGATAAATAGTAACACTAACTAAATTACTTATTCCACATGCACCGGTACCAGTTGAATTTGCAGCATTACTACCACAAGCACTTGTTAAGAAATATTGTGCTTCTACCGTATAAGTACCAGCAGTTGTCGGTAATGTTGGTGATGCACTAAATGTACCGCCGTCTATACTATATTTCACTGTAAAGTCTGCTACCGTTGAAACCGATGGCAATGTAAATGTTGTTCCTGCACAAGTATTAGCCGGAGTTGATATCACAGGTGCTGTTGGGAAAATTACCACACTCACTGCTGCACTTTCCAGACAAACAGCAGGTGCCGTAGCGTTAGCTGCATTTGAACCACATGTGGATGTTAACACATATCTTGCTTTTACAGTATGACATCCTGCTGTAGTTGGAATAGAAGGAGACGTGGAATAAGTACCACCATCTATACTATATTGAACTGTAAAGTCTGTGACAGATGAAACACTTGGCAATGTAAATGCGGTTCCTTCACACGTATTGGTTGGAGGAGTTAATGTTGGTGCTGTAGGAAATATTACAATACTAACTATGTTACTTTCTAAACATGCTACAGGAGCAGTTAAACCTGCTGCATTCGTTCCGCAAACTGCTGTTAAAGTATATCTTGCCTGAACAGTATGACAACCTGGTGTAGTAGGTACTGTAGGTGAAGCTGTATAACCACTTCCATCTATATTATATTCTTTTGTGAAACCTGAAACCGTTGTTACACCTGGTAATGCGAATGCAGTTCCTTCACAGGTATTTGCTGTTGCAGATATGGAAGGTGCTGCAGGGAATATAACAACACTGACTGTTGCACTTTCAAGACATCCTGCCGGTGCTGTCGAATTTGCTGCATTTGTTCCGCAAGCACTATTCAATACATATCTTGCTTTTACCGTATGGCAACCAACCGTTGTTGGTACTGTAGGCGATGTTGCATAAGTGCCTCCGTTAACGCTGTATTGTACTGTAAACCCTGCTACACCCGTAACACTTGGCAATGTAAACCCTGTACCTGCACAAGTATTTGACGGTGGAGTTAATGTTGGTGCTGTAGGGAAGATTACAATACTTACCGTATTACTTTCCAAACAAGCTACCGTACCTGTTGAACCTGCAACATTTGCTCCACAGTTTGCTGTTAATACATAACGAGCTTGTACTGTATGACAACCTGTTGTTACAGGTACAGTCGGTGTGGATGTATATCCGCTTCCATCTATATTGTATTCTGTTGTAAAACCACTGCCTGAAAAGTCCGTTACACTTGGTAATGCGAAAGCGGTACCTTCACAGGTATTGGCGGTAGCCGTTAAAGTTGGTTTTGTAGGAAATATGGTTACACTTACAGTATTACTTTCAAGACATCCTGCCGGTGCTGTTGCTAATGCTGATGTGCTGCCACATGCACTTGTCAACACATAACGAGCTTTGACGGTATGGCATCCTTCTGTTGTGTTGGATGGTGAGGTAGCATAAGTTCCACCATCAATACTATACTGCACCGTAAATCCAGTTACAGCACTTACCGAAGGTAAGCTAAATGCAGTACCTGAACAGGTATTAGAAGTTGCTGTTAAGGTCGGTGCTGCCGGAAATATAGTAATACTTACTGAATTACTTTCGATGCATCCTGATGTAGAACTTGCAGTACCTGCTGTAGTTCCTCCACAAGTACTTGTTAATATATAACGAGCCGTAACGGTATGACAACCAACTGTACTACTCGATGGTGATGATGTATATGTACCACCATCTATACTATATTGTGTTGTAAATCCTGTTACTGTGCTTACAGATGGTAAAGAAAACGCTGTTCCCGCACAGGTATTGGAAGTTGCTGTTATTGTTGGAGCAGCAGGGAATACTACTGCATTGATCGTACTTTCCTGACATGCTAAGGTTCCACTTACCGCATTTGCTAATGTAGTTGTTCCACAGTCTGCCGTTAGCTTATATCTTGCTTTTACTGTCCAACATCCTGATGTATTCGTTAATAAAGCATTTGCTGCTGCTAAAGTACCATAAGAACTTAAACTACCTCCAGGGGCCTGTACGGCATATTCTGCTGTAAAACCGGAAATAGCAGTAACGGCTGTAATATTAGCTAACGCTGCATT